>JAAXVZ010000128.1 GCA_013335235.1 Nanobdellota archaeon
CAAGCCAATTATTGCGAGGCTGCCTAATATCAATCCTTTATTGTCCATTTCAATTACCTTTTCTTTATTTTTTATTTTAAAAAACGCCTAGGTATTTTAATAGTTTTAGAATGTTTTAAGGCAAGTTGAAGTCATAGCCTTTTCTTAATAAAAACGTCTATATTCATATCACAGTACACGCTTCTGCTTTTTATTATATATTGAAGTGACTTTGGCATGGGTTTGTCAAGGTGACTCTAACATATGTTCCTCTTCTCCATTATGACTCAGCACTGAAGTGGTAGGAATAGAACAAAAATAAAGGAGCGAGGGGAGGGACTTGAACCCTCGAATGACCGCTGTCTTCCTGTCATCGCCCTTGCGGGCTCAACACAGCCAAGTGATTAGCGTCTGCAGGCGGTTGCCTTAGCCGCTTGGCTACCCCCGCGCTCCTGCCTTGCTAGAAATAAAAGCGCTTTATAAGGGTTTCTAAGGCACTTTGCATGAATCTATCATGCACTGCCCGTTTTTCCTGTTTTTTCTCAAAACCTTTAAAAACACCAACACCTAGAATTATTTTTGATGAAAAAATTACTATACATTGTCCTTTTTTTGGCAATATCCTTATTTGCAAAAGCAGAGCTTGACCTGAACATCTACACAGACACAAAGGACGGGATCAGGGTCCAGTTCTCTGTCTCAGAAGATTATGTGGAAGGCATATTCCCTGGAAATGTAAAAGTCTCTATAATCAATAATCTAGGAGACACAGTCTTCTCTAAAGACTATATTATATCTGAAAAAGATTACAAGCCTGTACAAGCCTCTTACGATAACTTCACAGGGATAGAGCTATCCTTGCCAGAAGAGTCTATCCAGAAATCAAAAGGCACGTCAAGCGGAACTATCTTCATAGATTTCTCAGGAGCAGCAGGTAGCGCCAAAGGCGATTCATACATATATGGCCTTCCGCAGATGTCAAAGGAAGAATTGACGGAAGCCAGCACTTCAGAATACGCAAAAGTCGCTGTACCTATCTCAATCACATCTGAGGGATTGCCAGGGCTCAGGATATCCATAACAAGGCATGGTGAATATACAGATTATGATTACCAGGCCACAAAAAAGACCAGGGTCGATATTGTCGTTGAGAATACAGGTGCAAGCAAGATATCATTTTCGCTATATGGCTCTTCGTTAGTTGATACAGCCGGAAAGCAGCATCCTTATTCATATAAGACACCAACCTCGGCAATAGATGTCTTCCCTGGTGAGAAGAAAGACGCTTTTGTTTTATTTGATGAGGCAGGGACACCTTCAAAGCTGTACCTGGGAGAGGAGATAATATTTGATTTAGATAAGAAGACTGCAAGCACTGTCGCAGAGCTAAGTGAAGCAAAATACCATGAAGAGGCGAAGCTTGTCAACTTTGCAAAGCAGATAAAGGGCAAGATAGAGGCAAAAGTCGAAAGATATGGCATGACTGAAATAGATGGAAAGGATGTATTGAGGTTCGATATCTCGATCTCAAATATCGGCACCTCTCCAATCTATTATCAGAGCGAGGCTGCATTGGTAACCAGTGCTGGCATATCCATTAAACCTTTGATTATCTACAAGTCAAATTTCCCTAATGCCTTTGAGGATGGGGATGTCCAGCCAGGCGTCTCCAGGAAAGGCGCCCTGTTTTTTGAGATAGACGCAGCATCGGCAAAAGAGCTTGTCCTGGATAGCGGCCAGGAGCTTTCTGGAGGCACATTGAAAATAGATGATGCAGAGCAGATTGCAGGGACAAAGAATTATTGGTTCAGGTTCCAGCTAGATGGCTCCAGGCCTAAGCAAGAGGAAGAGAAGAAAGGAGGATTTCCTGCCCTGGAATGGGACCTCATAGGTGTTGCTGGCCTTCTCATAACTGTTGTTTCAATAGTCTTTGGCTGGTGGGCATCAAAGAAGCACAGGCACCATACAGTAACATATATAGATAAGATGGATGATATATATCATAAGTACAATAACCAGCAGGGCGTATGCCTGGAGCAGATGACAACTCTGAAGAAAGAGCTTGAGCAGGATTTCAAGAAAGGCAAGATAGATGAGCAGGATTTCCAGCTTGTCTTCCAGAAGATAGAGGACTATATAGGGAGGCTCTCAGGCAAATGAGATCGCAAGTATCGATTTTTCTGTTGGTGGTATTCATAATAGCTGCTGCTGTTGTCATGAGCACTATGCGCGTCGATGACAATTCTGCGCTCAAGGAAGGATTATATAAAAAGCTGACATTCTCCCAGGCAAACACTAACATCCGAGTGATGGTAGAGGGATGCCTCTCCAGGCTGACCCAGAGGGGGATTGAGCTCTACGGCCTTGACGAGTCCAGGATATCGAGCCATATAGACACCAATATGATGTGGTGCCTCTCCTACCAGATGGCTGATATCGCGAAGATATATAATGTGAACTTCCACAGCCCTGTCTCCTCAGTCAGGATATCAGAGGAGATGGTCTCTGTGAGGCTGCATTTCCCGGTCACTGTCGCGACAGATGACCAAAGGATACTAGTTGAGGATTTTTCATATGACTTAGTGAGGAATTCCAGCATCTTAATCGCTGGCGGAAGGCTTCCCCCTGGGACAGTCCTGACATCAGAAGACCTTGGGTTTGTCCTGACTGCACCGGCAGGGTCTGCATATGTCCTGCCTGGCATCAGCGATGAAGAGCTGTCCATAAAACTTGGAGAGAGGCATTTTGACGGCCTCTCAAACAGCGTAGTCAACGGCAATGTCTACTTCGCTGAGCCTTCAGGGACATTGTTTGATCCGCCTGTCAGGATAAGCATCAGGATATCAAAGCAGGATGTAAGGCCTGAGGCAAAGGGCCTCCTCAAGCTCGGCTGGTATGACGCGTCGACAGATGTTTGGAGGACATACCCTGCGCTTCCTGTAGAGGAGGATGCGCATTTCTATCATTATTCAGCCCTCGCTGGCCATTTCACACCAATCGCCATATTGTACTGCGGAGGAAAGGAAAAAGTCCCGCTTACCTTCTCTATGGGCAAGCTGTACAAGCACCCAATTGAACCAGTGAACAGGGAATTCTGGGCTAAGGAAGGTGATAAGCAATACCTGCTCCCCGAGCTCATGGGGAATGCGACATGCGAGATGAAGGATACTATGGAGTATGAGGCAGGCGAGAGCTGCATGACACTTGTCACTGATTTTGATGAAGACGATTCGAAGGCGGATTCCAGCGGTTACAGCTATAAATCCGATTCAGGCACAGGCATAACTGATACAGGCATACAGGAAGATTGCTATGACATGTGCGCAGAGGAAGCGAAAAAGCAATTGACCTGCTTCTATGAAGGCGGATGCTCTGACGCTGTCACAAGTGACAAGGATATGCTATTTAATCCATATGAGTACGAGCTCAGGATGGAGAACGAGTCTGTCATAGATAAGACAAGCCTTGTCTCAGGCGATGGCATAAAAGACGGCGTGACATTGACTTGCGCTGTCGAAAGGGACGAGGTGACAGAGTGTGTCATAGAGACGGAATATGAAGATGCCACTGTTCCAGAGGGATACCCTAAGATAAGGAAGATGAAACCAGGCATCTTTGCGACACTAAAGTCCTATACCTATGAGAAGCCAGAGTCACCTGGCGGAAGCGGCATATTTGAATTTGATATGGCTGAAGATGGGGATGGCTGTGTCGATCTTGACCTGACAGAGACAGACGCCCAGATACTTTATGACACAAGCAGGATATTCCCTTTCGAGAAGGGCAAGAGCATCACGACTCCGAGCGATAACCTGCTATGCGGCAGCGAGACAGAATGCGCCTGGAGCCTGAACCCTGAGGATTCGCTCGGCCAGATACATTCAGGAAAGAATCTGGTGCAAGCAAAAGTCAAGGATATGGATGATCCACAGGCTGTCGCCCAGGCATATCTGCTGCTTGCAGGCGAAGGCATAAGGATCAAATCAGAAGATCCTCTGGTGCCGTTATATCCTGGCACAGGCGGTTCAGGCGGAACAGGCACAGAGCCTATAACTCCTGTCGTTCCTGGCGGAGGAGAACCGACACCGCCGACTAACCCGCCAGGGCAGACCCCTACGCCGCAGGCAGGGATAAACTATGAGAAGATTGAAAAGGATGGAGTTGTATATTACGTAGCATGGTTTGATCCAAGGGCCAATGCAGGTAAGTATTATGTGACACCATGGGTTGGTGACCAGGGTGTCCTGATGACGACCTCACAGTTCTACAGCAAGTATGGGACTGAAAAAGGATTCGACCTAGCCATCAATGGCGGCGGTTTTGATATAGGCGGATCCAATATTCCCGGAGGGCCATCCATGACAGATGGAGTGAAGAATGACTGCCTGCACCCAGATGGAGGCAAGTGCACAGAGAATGGTGCAACAATTTATTTCTCAGAGGATGGCAAGGTCATTGTCGGTTCTGATAATAAGAAAGATATCCCTGAATCAGAGTTCAAGACATATAATATGATAACCGGCTTCACAAGGCTGGTCGTGGACGGGAAGATAAACTGCAAGCTCATGGCGGATCCTGAGAACTGCGATGACCAGGATGGAGGGGCGCACAAGGCGAGCTATGATGTGGTGGATCCGAGGACCACTTTCGGCATTAAGGAAGAGGAGGATGGCACGCTCTCAAGAGTCATCCTTATCGTAGTCGACGGAAGGAGTGCGGTCTCGGTAGGGAAGAACATGGAGCAGCTGGCGAAGCTCAACCTGGAATACGAAGCAACACAGGCAGTCAATATGGATGGTGGAGGCTCAAGCACCCTGGTTGTCAACGGAGCGGTTGTCAACATACCTTCAGATGGAAGCGAAAG
>JAAXVZ010000129.1 GCA_013335235.1 Nanobdellota archaeon
CCAGGCTCATATCACCTTTCAAAACATTAATGATCTGTGGTAATTCATCGATGCTCGAACACCTTAAAAAGTTCCCGAACCGGGTCACACGGGGATCATTCCTTACTTTATGAATGATCGCGCTATCATGATCGGACTCTTGTGCCAGGTTTAATTGTTTATCGGCATCCACAACCATCGTTCGTAGTTTGATCATTTTGAACACGTGGCCATTTTCACCGACCCGGCTAGACAGATAAAAAACAGGCAAAAACAAAAAGGATGGGCCCGCCCAGATTCGAACTGGGGATCTCTCCCGAGTCAGGGGAGTGTCATAGCCGGGCTAGACCACGAGCCCATCATTACTTATGAATTTGCAGTCATATTAAAAAGGTTTCGCTAAGTAGCTATTATGAATAAGAGCCTATTCCCTCCTAAGAATCATAGTGGTATGTCCTGAGTCTCCGTCTATATAAGAGGTGGCACTAAAGGGTAGCGTCATCATTATTATCCAAAAACAGGTATTGAGATAAAGGAATCGTGTTTCTATACCCTGTGAGAAGTTAGAATAATGCCAAACCGTACATAAATTTATTATACCTTCTGTAATTTACCGAGAAAATACCGAGGAAAGATGAACAAGCAAGAGAGGATAAAAGAGCTGGAGGCTGAGATCAATAAGACCCAGTACAATAAAGCCACCCAGCACCACATCGGCCTCATCAAGGCGAGGATCGCCAAGATAAAGGAGGAAGTCGAGACAGCGAAGAAAGGGAAGGGGAAGAGTGACGGCTATGTCATAAGGAAAAGCGGCGACGCGACTGTTGTCTTGGTCGGATTCCCTTCAGTCGGAAAATCAACTCTACTGAACAGCCTGACTAATGCAGAGTCAAAGGTCGCTGCATACGAGTTCACGACACTTACGGTCATCCCCGGCTCGTTAGAATACAACCACGCCAAGATCCAGATATTGGATGTCCCGGGAATCGTCCAGGGTGCGGCAGATGGAACAGGAAGGGGAAAAGAAGTCCTTTCTGCTGTCAGGAGCGCTGATATGGTCATAATCCTTTTGGATATCAACCAATTACACCATTATAAGATAATCCTAGAGGAGGTCCACAAATCAGGACTCAGGGTCAACCAAGAGAAGCCTGATGTCACGATAAAAAAGACATCAAAGGGAGGAGTATGCATATCCGCAACCGTCCCATTGACAATACCTAAAGAGACAATAGTTGGCATATTAGGAGAGTTCAAGCTCATGAATGCGGATATCCTGATACGCAGCCCGCTTTCCATGGAGCAGCTCATAGACTCGATTGAAGGGAACAAGAAATACCTGCCTGCGCTCCTGGTGATAAACAAGATTGACATGGTCTCTGCCCAGCGCCTCTCTGAGATAAAAAAACAGTTCCCTGACGCTGTGTTCATCTCTGCTGACAGGCGCGACAACCTGGAGATGGTGAAACAGAAGATTTTCGAGAAGCTGACATTCATAAGGATATTTCTCAAGCAGCCTGGCAAAGAAGCTGACATGAAAGAGCCGCTTATATTGAAGAGGCCACACGACCTGAGGCACCTCTGCCTGAAACTTCACAAGGACTTTGTGACCAAGTTCAGGTTTGCGAGGATGTGGGGCACCTGCGTGAAATACGGCGGGCAGAAGATAACTAAAATCGATCACCCGCTCTCAGATGAATGCATAGTTGAACTGCATACAAGGTGATAACACCTGGCAGGAGCATGCATATAGAGACAAGCAGTACGATATCTTTATATACCCCTCTTTTTTCCAAGTTATTAAAATGCAACATCATCACAGCTTCAAAAGGGGAACCAGATCAAAACTCAGCAAGAGTTTCAAGGATAAAGGTAAAATCTCTATCAGGAAGTTCTTCCAGGAATTCCAAAAAGGCGACAGGGTCACCATGCAAGTAGAGCCGTCATATGGCAAGGGCATGTACTACCCAAGATTCCACGGAAGGACAGGGCTTGTGCTAGACCAGAGGGGAAAATGCTATGGTGTCTTGGTAAAAGACGGTGGCAAAGAAAAACTTCTTGTTGTGCACCCGATACACCTGACGAGGTCTAACTAGATGAACCCAAAAATCATCGAAGATAATCCAATAAGCATCTGTGACCTGAGAAAAGAGATGAAGAAAGTAGTGAAAAGGGATGAGACCCTGACACTGCGATCCCAGAAGACACAGGAATATCTTGATCAGTTTGTAGTTCTGAAGGACAAAGATTATGAAGCCCTTGAAAAAGAGCTAACTGAACTGGAGATTCCAAGGATGAAAGACTTGCATGTCAAAAAGATATTGGATACATTGCCAACCTGCGTTGAAGAGCTGAAAGTCATCCTGCAGGGCTATGCGCTCACCATATCTAAGGAGAATATGCAGAAGATCATCGCTGCAGTTGAGAAGTACAATAAACCTTAATTTTTTCTGTGTATTTTATATATAACTTGTTTCTGATGCAGACTATGCGAACACTGAGCATATATGCAACATCACCAAATAGGGAGAGCATTGAATTCCTAGACCTAGTAAACAAGCAGCTAGGTGCAAATGCCTGCTTTTATTTCCTTAAAGATAACCCACATAGTCTGATTGTCGCCGGAGAACGAGTATTTTCACTTAGTGAGTCAGTTGGAAAAGCTGATATTGAGAGCGCTGCAGCTGCATTGTCTTCCTATAACTGCGTGAAGCATATCGCACATATTGATACTGGACTGCTGGCCTATCTTAATGAAGATCCTGATAAGCATAGGATTCATGGCTCAACTTATAGTATGAAGCCATTACTGCATGAAGCTGGATTCAAAGCAGAGCTTGCTCTTGACTATACTGAACCCTTGGATGGTTGCCTGCCTTGGATGCTTATAACGCATAGGATTGCACCTACAGAGGCCTTGAATATGGAAGAGAGACTTGTGTCTGCGTCACACCTTTTTGGGGATAGGGGCATATTGTACACAAAACTTGAAGAGATATTTATTGAAATTCCTAACAGGTATAAAGCCTGAATTTCTATCATAAAGTTTAAATAGAGCGTTCTTTTATCAAAACCACATGGACAAAGAAGAATATGCTGTCGTACTAGATTTCCTGCCGCATGGGTATCCGTTCGATAATACGCCAAGCTTCAAGAAGACCGCGATAGTCCAGGCAATAGGAAAGACGCAACTCTCACTCCTAGAGCTTGTCCCAAAAAAGGATATAACTGTCCAGATCCATGATGAAGTCTACCTTGGAGAAGGCAAGAGAGATCACATTCACCACATCAATGGAAAACTTGACCCGAACAAATTGACAGCTACAGCAAGAGCTGAACTTGAGATGGTCGTAAAAGAGATAGTGACAAAAGAAGAAGCGAGGTTTGTAGATTTCTTCAACAAGAGCCCTCCTTTGACAACCAGGATGCACACGTTAGAACTGTTGCCAGGCCTAGGAAAAAAGCATATGTGGGAGATAGTTGAAGAGAGAAGGATCGAGCCTTTCAAATCGTATGAAGACTTAAGGAAGAGGGTAAACCTCATGCCTGACCCTATTAAGATTGTCTCCAAAAGGATAGTCTCTGAACTTCTTGGCGCAGAGAAATATTCCTTGTTTGCCAAGAAATAATCTATTATATATTCTTATCAAATAAAGTTAAATCAAGACAAATAAAGCCTATTCAGTCACAAGCGTATCATTCAGGACATACCACCTTGTATGGTATCCTTTCATCTCTACAGAATCTATCTCGTTCCATCCCTGGACTTTGTCAGTGTCAAGGGTCACCCTCAGCTTATCTGTCTTGAAAGTGCTCATGTTGACAGTGATATTCTCCTGAAGGGATTTGACGGGCAATACTAGCTCATACGGACATAATTTTGTCTTGTAGGTCCCTTCCCAGAGGACGGTCCATTCTTCACCGTTCAGGCCTTCGACCTTGACGACCGAGCCAGGACCAAAAGTCTCCCTTATGATTATGTCTGAGACATATAGCTCATCGAAATACTCTAGCTCAAGCCATTCTGTGCTGACCTGGTCACCATCTGGCGTCCACGCTCTAGGATTGTCTCCGCATTCCGTAACATCCGGAGAGCCTGTCGCCGCATATGCTGAGTAATCATCCCTGTTTCCGCCCATTCCGCCATAAGAGGACCCTGCTTCAGCATCTGTCGGATATTGTGATATCTTTGCCGGAAGGTCTGGCCCTTTCGAGCCTTCAAAAAGGGTACAGCCTGTGATGACCAGTGCCAAGAATATTATCAGGAGTTTTTTCATAAGGATATATCTGATTGCTCAATATTTAAAGGTTTCTAAGTTATAAGTCATGAATAGCAAAACCAGGTAATTGCACGCTATTAAAACATTTTCGAAATTATTATAAAAGGAAACACAAAAAAAAGAGCAAGCTTTATAAAGGAAATCCAATACCCCTTTATAAAACTAATGTTATCATTCGTGGGGTGAATTTAGTTATGGAAAGAGATTATGTTAAAAAGTGCCCTGAATGCGGCGGCATAAACTTGTTCTGGAATAAAGAGAAAGGAGAAGTCATCTGCAAGGAATGCGGACTTGTCGTAGAGGACAAGATGGTCGATTTCGGCCAGGACTGGAGAGAGTTTGACTCAGACGGAGCAGAACAGAGGAGAAGGACTGGTGCGCCTATCACATACACCCAGTATGACCAAGGTCTTGGGACAGAAGTCGGAAGGAAAGCTGACTTGTACAACCTTGAGAAAAAATCAAAAAATAAATTCTTCAGGCTCAGGAAATGGCAGTACAGGATATATACTGCAATCGAGAGGAACCTCAAGCTGGCACTAGCTGAGCTAAAG
>JAAXVZ010000130.1 GCA_013335235.1 Nanobdellota archaeon
GGGAGCTTGGCATCCCACCTGTTGAAAAGAATATCTTCAGGTTAAGCTTCTCATTTGCTATGAAGTCGAATATGACCTTGATGATTCCAGTTATTACAAACGCAAGTATGACACTCAATATTATCCTGTTTGTTATAAGAGATTCCAGAAAGCCCATTTCACTAATACTTGCCTGGAAAGTATAAAAATCTTTTTATGTGTTAGGTCCTGGTAAAGTGCTGCCGCGGCAGGCTATGGGACAGGGCTGCAGGTATTTGCAACAAGCTCTGCCTGCTTTTTCAGCTTTCCGTTCTCGATCCAGGAGGCGCTCTTGTATATGTTATCATCTATCGCGACAAAGAACAGCGCTGCCTTGACCCTGGAATCTTCCCTGTAATACTGCATTTCCTCTAATATCTTATCTTTATCAAGAATCTGCTGTCCTGCTTCTGTTATGAAAACCTGAAGCACCTTGCCTGACCCGTCAGACAGTTTCTGGAGCTCCCATTTATATGTCGAAAGCTTTCCCAGGCAGACCTTCAGGTTGTCATATATCTGGGCAGAGTAGCAGGAGGTCTCATCCCTTCCGCCGAATACTGTGGATCCCCAGTAATCTATGTGGGACACAATGCCTGCATCTATCATGCCCTGGAGGTAAGCTTCCCGGTCTATTGTCGGCAGGGTGGACTCAAAATCAAGAGATGCGCTTATCAGCATCGCTGTAGTGTTTTCAGTTAGGACGCTGATGTTCTGGACATAATCTACATAATCCTTTGGCTCAGGGAAAGCATGCCCGTCTTTTGCGACATTCGGCTTGTCCCATATCTGGAAATAGATCACCCCTTCAGCATTCAGGCGCTCAATTAGCTTTGCAGCATCTTCTGCAGGCGCCTTTCTATGATAGAGCCGCTCTCCAAGGACTCTTATTACAGGAGTTATCCCTGAAGCCTTTGCGCTCACGACAAAACTATCAAGCTCGTCGTCATTGAATTCTCCAGATGGAAGTGTGTATGCAAGACCAAGAGCATATCCTCCGCTCTTGGTGAAGCTGCTGGTTATTGACGGGTCTTGTCCTGGATAGAATACAAGGCCGAACATAGAGCAATCATGCGGAAACACATCTGTGAAGTATGTATCATCTACTTCTGTCAGGAACGCTTCTCCGCTTGAGACATATCCTCTGTCATATGCCTGGTCATGATGGTAATCAAATCTCTTCATGGTCACTTCTCTCTCCTCTAATGTCAGCTCTACCAGGTCGCTTCCAAGGAAGTCTATCTGCTTAAGATCTTCAAAGCTCTCAACAGACATTCCCCTATTAGAGAACCCGGAACTCTCTACCAGGGCAGACGATCCGGATATCACTGCGACTATCCTTCCCTTTCCTTCTGCGCGTGCCGGATCCTCTATTGGCTTTTCAGGCACATAATGCTCTACAAAATACACTGTCGGCTGGTTCAGGGAACCAGGTATGCCAGAATAGATATATGTTGTCCCTGGCTTGTCCTGTGTCACTTTATACTCTTCTTTTCCAATGAGCATGAGGCTCGGTCCAGGTCCGAATACTGCCCTGTCAATCAATGGGCCTGCTGAAAAGAAGATTGACCTGTCTCCTTCGCTTTTGATGAAATACTCTCCATTCACAAAATAGTCTCCCTCGACAGAGGTAGCATAGGCTATAGCAGAACAGACAATGAGCAGCAGCAGTATTTTTTTCATATCAGTTTCACCGCAAACCTGTATTTAAAAGGCCTTCCCTCCAAGCCAAGTTCAGCATCTGTAATCTCATATATCATTGTAGTCTTGTCGACTTTCAGGATCATCACGTCAAATGGCGTCCCATGCACTGTCTCGAAATCAACCCATTCAGGAGTCTTTTCAACCTGGGACACAATATTCTGGACAACAGTGAACACGCTGAGGAAATCAACATTGACCTTCGCAGTCTGGTTGCGAGAGTCAGGCATCCTCAGGATGATGTTGGCATGCTCTTTCTCAAATACAAGATGCGCATCCCCCTGTATATTGCATTCATCCAGATGGTCTGTAATATAAAATGAGACCTCCTGCTCTATTATATCTATTGAGGGTATAAGGCTCCTGTCTTTGTAGTAGAAATAGGCGATCTTCAGGCTCTTTGAGGCAATATATGCCTCCGGATCCAGGCTTCCCTGCATGGATAATTTAGTCAGGCCGTCTATTGCAAGCTTCTTCAGGCATGGGCTGCTTGTATCTGTCCTCTCAACAATCAGATCAGGGGACATAAGCTTATAGATCAGTGCACCGCCAAAAATAAGCACCACCAGGCCGAGTATTATATAGATTGTGATCTGACCTTTAGCCATCAGTTTATATCCACATATCTTTCTTATTATACTTTTCTATCTGATTTCCAGCTTATGGCTCTTTAGCTTCTCGTTTATATATGCTGACCCAAGCAACATCTTTAGATTATCATCAGCACGCCTAATCTCTGTTTTTACTTCAGCATATAACCTGCCTTCTTTTACATAGGCTTGCTTATAAATCTGCTTGAATGCTTTCGCATGGTCTTTGATAGCTATAGGCGGACCTGAAATCACCTTTTTTTCAGGGAGCATATCTTTTTTCATCGTGAACCAGTATACTGCAGCATCCTTCTTATTGAACTCCCACCCAGATTTGAAAACAAAGCCTAATTCAGCCATCTTCTCAACCAGGAACTCATATGCCTTCAGGAAACGGCTTCCGACAACATCTCTCTTGCCTTGCTCAGCTGCCGCGTATACGATCAAAGTGCCTGGCTCTTGATCTGCGATGGCAACTCTCTTTTCAGTGAAAAAATCTTCATTTGGCGCTTTGAGATAGCGCTTTGCAGCATTCTTAAAAGTATCAAGCTGCTCTCTGCTTACTGCGCAGCTGGCGTTCCTGGAGCATAGGATCGGATCTACCACAAGTATCGGACCCTGGACCTTTGACTTATTCATATTGAAGACAGCGTCAGGCCTGTTCTTATAGTGCTTCTCTACATCGATATACACCGGGATTGCCCAGCTTGCAGCAGCCTCTATCAACCCTTCGAATGATCCATATCTTATTATCAATATGTCTATGACATGGCCCGAGAATCCTTTTATGTAAGATTCTGCACCGTATACCTTTGCCGCCTTGCAGAACTTCTTTGCAAGCCTTATATCATCTTCCTGGCCTTTTTTAAGGTTCTTCCTGACCCAAGCGACATGGAGCGGACTCATGTCAGTCACATTCACGGCTTTCTTTGGGTCTGTTACATCCAGCACCGGAACTATTTCATAATTCAATTTTGAATGTATCTGAAAATAATCCCTTGAGCCATGGACTCTCTCATAAGGCAGTCTGTCTAACACTTTCTCAAGCAGGCCGGACAGGTCCTTGTCCATATAGCTATAATCGAATTTCACGAACAGGTCGACATCAAAATCATCTTTTAAGAAAGTGCCTTTTGCAACAGAACCGCCGGGGACACAGCTAGCTTTTATCTTGTTTTTTTTCAGCCTTGCATTTATATCTGCTACAAATAGATCTATGTCTGCAATTATCTCTTTATCTGGCCTGAGGCTAGCTTTGATATTGCTCAAATCCATATTCTGCGAATAAAAGAGGTCCAATTATAAATACTTCGGAGAGCGGCAAACCAAATCAGGATTCACCCTACACTAAGGGTATCTATTCATTCTCCATGTGGCCTATAAAACCGGATTTGCACAATCTTTATATATCTCCAAATTTTCAGATTTATCGAGGATAAAGGGGATGGATACTAGTTATACAGCAAAGGATATCACAGTTCTTGGCGGGATTGAAGCAATAAGGAAGAGGCCAGGCATGTACATAGGTACAACTGGGCCCAGGGGATTGCATCACCTGATTTATGAGATAGTCGATAACAGCATCGATGAGGCAATGGCAGGATTCTGCTCCAAGATAAAAGTCATATTGCATAAGAACGGTAAAGCATCTATTATCGACAACGGAAGGGGAATACCTGTCGATATGCACCCTAAATACAACAAGCCCGCGCTTGAGATCATCCTGACGACGCTGCATTCCGGCGGGAAGTTCGACAAGAACAGCTATAAGGTATCTGGAGGCTTGCATGGTGTCGGCCTTGCGGTCGTTAATTCGCTTTCAAAAGAATTCGATGTCGTAGTCAAGAGAGACAGCAAGGTCTATCTGCAGAAGTATCAGAGAGGCCTGCCTCAGACCCAGCTCCAGGTTGTCGGAGAGGATAATGGCACAGGGACAATGGTCACATTCATGCCAGATGATGAGATCTTCCCTGAAATTGCATTCCAGTTTGATATTCTCGCAGGCAGGTTGAGGGAACTTGCGTTCCTGAACAAGGGACTGCATATCTCTCTTTCAGATGAGAGGACAGGGGAAGAGAAGGAGTTCCACTATGAAGGTGGCCTTTCCCAGTTTGTAGAGTATCTGAATCACAGCAAGTCTCCTATGCACCCACCAATAGTGCTTCAGAAGGAGAAGAGTGACGTTATAGTCGAGGCAGCTATCCAGTATAATGAAGGCTATAACGAGAACGTGTTCTCTTTTGTCAATAACATAAACACGATCGAGGGCGGAACGCACTTATCAGGTTTCAAGACAGCATTGACCAGGTGCATCAACACATACGCTGACAAGGCAGGGATGCAGAAAGAGGATGATGTTAAGTTGACGAGCGATGATATCAGGGAAGGCCTGACATCTGTCATCTCAGTCAAAGTCCCTAATCCGCAGTTCGAGGGACAGACAAAGACGAAACTAGGTAACTCTGAAGTCAAGGGTATCGTCGATAGCGCAG
>JAAXVZ010000131.1 GCA_013335235.1 Nanobdellota archaeon
GCATGTTCCTGTCAAACCACGAAGTGAAGCACAAGTGGGCTCCAATAGGCATATTCCTTGTAGAAGCTATCGCAAACTCGCTTTACTTCAGGGGATTGCATTTCACATACCTATATGCAGCAGCAGTCTTCGTCTTCCTCAGGAATATTGAGCCGAAACTGCCAAAGAACGTCACAGAGGTATTTGCCGAGCTTGGCAAAAACTCACTTATCATCTACCTCATCCACACACGCTTCCTTTATGATATATTATGGATATTCAAGACCCTGCCGACCTACGTTTCTTATCCGCTCATATTCTCCTTGGCATTGGGGCTGAGCTATCTTTTTGCTAAATCATATACTTGGATCAGCCAATATGTCTCCTCTAAGGTCCTGCATCTGCGCACCAGATTGCAGAAACCCTTATAAATATACATAAACTCTTTTCTTTCTGACGCGGGGGTAGCGAAGTGGTCAAACGTGCAAGCTTCAGGCGGCGGGAAACCTTGTTTCTAGGGTTTCCTTGCTGGAAACAGCTTGTCCCTTAGTGGGTTCGGGAGTTCGAATCTCCTCCCCCGCATAATTTGATTTAACCTCTTACTTGTTTATTGATTAGGGATTGATTATGCAGAGAGGATCCCGAACGAGGAGTGAGGATATCCTCCCCCGCATAATTTGATTTAACCTCTTACTTGTTTATTGATTAGGGATTGATTATGCAGAGAGGATCCCGAACGAGGAGTGAGGATATCCTCCCCCGCATGTTCTCAGCTTAACTTTATATAACCCAAAACCAACACCTTCCCTGTGAGGCAGAAACTGAAGAAGAAGTCCTGGAAATGGATGAAGCTGGCAGCCATCCTGCTCTTCTTTATTAGTCTGGTGCTCTTTTTGTTTTTTTTCAAGAATATCCTGGTTGTAATTGGCCTGTACCTGTTTTGCCTGCTATTCATGTTCAGGTTCGGCCAGTTCATCTTCCTGGACCTGGATCCTGTCCCTTTTTCAGCTATTATCCTGCTTTGCATCTATGATTTAAGGATGGCCCTGTATTTCATACTGCTCGCCCTCCCTTCGATTGATATGGTCTCCAGCAGGCTGAACCATTTCAGCATCATAAATTTCCTATCTCTAATACTGACTGTATTATTGTTCAACCTTCCTCCGATGAAGAGCACGGCGCTCTATTTTGCGATACTTGTCTTCAATGTCATCAGGAGCATATTAAACCAGGCTTTTGGCCTTGGCTTCCAGACACTGATGTTTAACATGGCGCATGCGTGTGTCTATTTTATACTCGGGTCAGTGATTGCATTTTTCATATAATCTAATTATTGCTTTATATCATTTTTACCCTAATTAATCAAAGACAAGCTATTTTCATGGCTAGGTTAGGCCTAGTAATAAATATCCTTCTTATTTTATTTAGGCATTATGGAGATATCGTCGCCTGTTCAGATCAAGATAGTCGGGACAGAACTAATGCCACATAGTTCATGCCTCGATGCGATAATGCACAAGAAAAAAAGTTACCTGTGTTTTAGGAATGCCCCAACGCATTTCCCCTCCAGCAAGGCAAGGCTCATAATAACTTCTTCATCAGACATGAAAAAATATGTTGTAGAGCACATCCTCTCTATGGAAGCGGATCTCAGAGAGCCTAGATTCGTCGTTTTTAAAGGGAAACTCATGCTGTATTTCTTTAAAGGGTCTGGCAGTTCCTGGAAGTTCCAGCCAGAGCAGATGTTCTTGTCTGTCAAGGAGGATGGATGGTCTGAGCCTATGGCTGTCTTTGATAAAGGGTATGTACCTTGGAGGGTCAGGCAGCATAAGGGGAAATTGATAATGAGTTGCTATTATTCAAAAAACCTTTATTTACCTGGAGGAGTATCCAAAGTTTTCCTATTTGAGTCTAGGGAAGGAGTTCATTGGGAAAAAATCATAGATAAACCCCTTTTCAAGTCTGATTATGTGACAGAGACAGAGTTCATAATTACCAATAAAGATCTTATCGGTGTTGCCAGAGAGGAAGGCTTTGGCAGCTATGTCTTTTCCGGGACAATGGATAACCTTGATAATATAGAGACAAGATACACAAGGACAAAGCATGATTCTCCGGTCATGTTCAGTTATGGAAAGGATATCTTCATGATATCCAGGGTAAATAGGTCAGGGCAAGCAGACAGGCAGATTGCTTTCCTGCCAAAGTGCGTTAGGAGATTTATAAACTTAATTTGTTATTCACTATCCAGGAAGAGGACAGGGTTATTTTACTTAGACCGAGACAAATTGGTTTTCCGTCAAATAGCGTTCATCTTCGGGAAAGGAGACACAGCATTCCCTGCAGTCACTCAGATTGGTGCTGGAAAGTTCCTGGTTGTGAATTATAGCACACCGCAAGAAAAAGGAGATCTCCCTTGGATAATCGGCCAGCTCGGAAGGACAGAGCTGTACAGCCAGGTCATCTTTTTTCCTTAGATTAGCAAAAACGCATGCCTAACCCTCCAAATTTATAAACAAACTCCTGATTCCAAAGTGGTTTCACTATCGAATTAACAGAAAATGGCAACAATCAAGGTAAGGGCAGAAGAATTCAATGTAAGTTTCGCTAAAGACTCTTTTTCCAGGAGAGCTATCCAATGCAGGAGCAAGATACTTCTTTCTCTAAAGAAGCTCGGAGTGAAAGAAGAGAGTACAGACATCCCTATAGAGTCTGTCGCGATAAAGAAGGCGCCAGCTTCAGCAGCATGGTTCTTTGAGGGAAAGCACCTGTTCTTCAGTTTCACAGGCGCAGGCAGGTTTGTAGATAACCTTTACACAGTTCAGGCAGTTATCGACTCAAAGGTCGAAGACCTGATAAACGAAAAATTGCCGTTTGAAGAGTTCATGGCCTATTTTGCAGAAGAGCCTGACATCAAAGACGCGCGAAAGGCAGCAAGGGAGACATTAGGCCTGCATGAGGACACGACAGACCTGAGTGTCATAAACAAGAGATACAAGGAGCTCGCAAAAGAGCACCATCCGGACACGCCGAATGGCGATGCAGACAAGTTCAAGGAGATAAATAACGCTCACAAGACATTGAAAAGAGAGCTTGAATAGTCTTTTTCTTCTTCTTAAATATCAATTTTATAAACGCTCTTTGTCTATTGTTTTCTATGAAGCATGCGCTGGTTTTCCTTATCTTAGCTAGTCTTACACTCACATTGGCAGCATGCACAAGAGGTGATGATATGTCAAAGAATATATCTTATCATGTCACAAAAGAAGGGGGTACAGAGAAAGCATTCGACAACGCTTACTGGGATGAGCACAGGCCAGGAATATACGTCGATATAAACACAGGCAAGGCTCTGTTTTCGAGCCTTGACAAATTCGATTCAGGCACAGGCTGGCCTAGTTTCACAAAGCCGATAGATGACTCAGCGATAAAAGAGAAGACAGACGCGAGCTTTGGCATGGTAAGGACTGAGGTCAGGACAGATGAGTCTCACCTTGGCCATGTCTTTGATGACGGGCCCAACGGCATGCCACGGTTCTGCATAAATTCTGCTGCGTTGAATTTCATACCATATGAAGAGCTTGAAGCAAAAGGATATGGAAAGTACAAGGGACTATTTCCATACAAGGAAGCGATATTTGCAGGCGGCTGCTTCTGGGGTGTCGAGACACTTTTCCAGCAGCAGGAAGGTGTTGTCGCGGCAGTCTCTGGCTATGCCGGCGGGAAAACAAAGAACCCGACATATAAGGTGGTTAGCACAGGCCTGACAGGCCACGCAGAGTCTGTCCTTGTTGTCTATGACCCGAGTGTCATAAATTACACAGCCCTCTTGAATCTATTTTGGAGGATGCATGATCCCACACAGAAGAACAGGCAGGGCCCTGACGTTGGCAGCCAATATCGGTCAGCTATATTCTATCTTGACGAAGAGCAGAAAGCTGAGGCTGAAAAAAGCAAGAGGGAGTTCGATGCAAAAGGCGTCTTTGGCAAGCCCGCTGTGACAGAGATAGTGCCTGCCACAGCATTCTATCCTGCAGAGGACTATCATCAGGACTATTCAGACAAGAACCCAGGCTATGCATGCCACGCGCTCAGGCCGGAATGACTACTTGAGCATCTTCTTTACAGCGAGTTCAGCTTCTTTCTCTTTTCCTTTCGGCACAGGGACTCGGACCACATAGCTGTTCCTGCCTGTGTTTGTCAGGTAGCTGTACTCAATAACAATAAGGTCCGCTCTCTCATCATACAGGACACGGTCAAGGGAAGATGAGAACATCCCCCAGTTGTGGAACTCTCCTGTCAGGTAGATCCCATCTTTTGAGATCCATGCCTCAGGCTCTGTCTTCTTGTCATTCGTATATTTTATCCTAGGGCCGATGAATGCGACCACAGCAAGGAGGCTCATTAGCGAGGTAAAAAATATCAGGGAGTATGCCCAGGCGCCTGTCCCTATTGCAAATACAGCCACGACAATAAACGCTATCGGCAATATCAGGAAGAATATCCCCCACTTCTCTTCTTTCTGGGTCTCGAACTCAAGCATAGCATGTCTCTGCCATTCTGAGCCTTCATAGTGCCAATGCACAATCTTTTCTCCCGAGAATATCCTGTCCAGCACGTTTGCTCTCGCATTATATAGCAAGAACGTGATAAAGGCCATGATTGCCAGGAATCCTGAGATAAAGGCAATCCCAAAGCCATACTTGAACATGTCCATATCTATCAATCCAGGGATAAAGACCCCTACAATGAATAATATGCAGAAAACCATTGAGACTATCGCGACTATCCTTTCCCTGT
>JAAXVZ010000328.1 GCA_013335235.1 Nanobdellota archaeon
GTAGGATTTGCAGCACAGACACCTTCCTTCTATCCAACCTTGACTGTCAGCGAGAATCTTGATTACTTTTCAGCACTCTATAATATGCCGCGAAAAGCCAGGCTATCAAATATCAGTCTGCTGCTGGAACTAGTTGAGCTGTCCGGTGCCAGGAACATCTTAGCAAAAAACCTTTCTGGAGGCATGCAGAGGAGGCTGGACATAGCTTGCGCAATAATACATAACCCTTCTATTCTTATACTGGATGAGCCGACATCAGATCTGGACCCGGTATTATCAAAACACATATGGTTCCTGCTCCAGAAAATTAATAGGCGCGGAACGACGGTAATTGTGGCAAGTCACCATCTTTCAGACATGGAATCTGTCTGCAGCCGAATAGGAATATTGAATTCAGGAAAGCTCACCAACATCGGAACGCTTCATGAGTTGACCAGTGGCAGGGGCCATCAGATTGTTGTCGAGACATACCCCGGAAATTATGATAGGATTACAAAGAAGCTATCCGACCCATCGATACTTTCGATAGAGAATAGGGGAAGCGAACTTGTTGTGACTGCAAAAAAACCAGAACAGGTGCTTCATAAGATTCTGCATCTTACAGGCGAGATGGATGAGACACTGATTGATGTCAGCATCACAAAGCTTGGACTAGGGGACCTATTTAGTTTTGTCAATAAAAAAAATAAATGAATTAATATCAAATGAAACTATTGCATATAATAAGGAAGAACATTAGGCTTCTGATAAGGTCTAAGAGTTCGCTCATACTTATCTTGGGGCCGCTTTTAATAATCCTCTTAGTCGGGCTGTCTTTTTCAGGAGATAGCTATTCTCTGAAAGTGGGGGTGTTCTCTGAGCAGTATTCAGATTTATCCACGGAATTCCACCAGCGCCTTGGGACAAGCTTTGCTACAATGGCATATGATACAGAAGGTGCGTGTGTAGAGAGCGTGAAAACAGGACTTTCGCACGCGTGTGTTGTCTTTCCACCAGGCATGGTCATAGACAACCAAAGGACTAACGTAATTAAATTCTATGTAGATGAATCCAAGGTCAACCTTGTTTTCCTTGTTCGCTCGGCATTGATGAGTTCAGTAGGAGACAAGTCAACAGAAATAACCAGTGATCTTGCTGGCAAGGTTGTTGACTCAATGTTCCTGGCAAGAGGCATCCTTGCAGATAGCCAGCCCCTGGGGGAAGAGGTCAGTTCTAAATCAAACGAGCTGATTAAGGACACAGAAGTCATTTCCAACAGCCTAAGCAAGCTAGATCTGAACGTCAATGCAAAGATAGATGTCAATAGTTCTGTTGCACTATCGAGAAGCAGGCTTGACAAGATACTTAGCGAGACTAGCGAGATGATTGCAGACAGCAAGGAACTAATCCAGGACATAGAACCTTACGTGAGTTCTAACGGCACATCCGAACTAAGCGCTCTCGATGCTAAACTGACCACAATAAATGCAACCCTTAAGTCAACCCACAATGATACAGCGCGCAGCCTGGAATCATTACAGAAAGACCTGTCTTCTGCAGTAAATGAT
>JAAXVZ010000329.1 GCA_013335235.1 Nanobdellota archaeon
GCTTTACTTGTAATACCGGAACTAAAGATCGGAGACAAGGGGCTTTTCGATGTCAAAAATTTCAAACTTGTTAGTCTCTTTTGCTGAATATTCTTTTAATAACTTTGAGGTAATTCCGCCATCAAGATGCCTGATAAGGATAAATTATTTTATGAAACATGGAAGGACGGGATAAATCCTGTCAATGTTAAAAATAGGTTGAATTCATATACAGAGCACTACGGAAGATGGACATCAGAAAAACTATAATCGAGCCTTATAACAACAGGAAGAAGCTTCTCTCGTTCAGTCAGGTCAGGCACATCCGCAAATATATGATTGCAGGTGTTTTCCTGCTCCTGCTCTACCTCCTATACAAGAAGTATTTCCTGTTTTTCATCATGACAGGCTTTTCATCTATATTCTCTTTTTATCATAGCAGGTACAATAAGACGCCCATGGACCTGAAGCTCGCTCTTTTCCTTGGTATAATCATAACCCGGCATTATGGTATCGTATATACTTTCTTCTTTTTCATAGTGAGCGATATCGTTCCAGCGCTTTTAGGAGGGGAGTCGATAAATGGGCCAGACCTCTTCTTTTTCGGCTGGTATTTCATCGTGACATCACTAGTGCTATTATTCCCGGCAGTCCCCATGGATATCATCGGGCCCATACTTGTGGTAGTGCACACTTTCGGGGCGGTCTTCATAAACAACAAGATAGGCGGCATCCCCAGCATGATGTCTTTTATGATAGAGTTTTTTACAACAGTCGTGAGGATCATCTATTTCCTAACTTTAGGCAGGATAATAGAACCATTGTTGGGGTGGTGAAAGATGTATGATGACATATTGCAGACAATAGGGAACACGCCGCTAGTCAGGCTGAACAGGCTTGGAAGAGGGAAGATACTTGCGAAGATAGAGTCCAGGAACCCTGGAAGCAGCGTGAAAGACCGTATAGCTCTTGCGATGATCGAAGATGCAGAGAAGAGCGGCAAGTTAAAACCGGGAGGATCTATAGTCGAGCCTACTTCAGGGAATACAGGGATAGGGCTTGCGATGGTCACAGCAGTCAGAGGATACAAGGCAGTCTTCACTATGCCTGAGAGCATGAGCATAGAGCGAAGGAAGATACTGAAAGCTTTCGGAGCAGAATTGGTTTTGACACCAAAAGAGAGAGGGATGAAAGGCGCGATAGAGAAGGCTGAAGAGTTAGTCAAAGAAAAAGGCTATGTGATGCTCCAGCAGTTCGCTAATATGGCAAACCCTGCTGTCCATGAACGGACAACAGGCCCAGAGATTGAGAAGCAGCTTGAAGGGCAGGTTCCTGAGTTCTTTGTCGCGGGTGTTGGCACTGGAGGAACAATAAGCGGGGTAGGCAAGTACCTTAAGGGACTATACCCTCGCATGAAAGTGATAGCAGCAGAGCCAGATGAATCTGCTGTGATTTCAGGAGAGAAGCCAGGTCCGCATAAGATCCAGGGAATAGGCGCAGGATTCATCCCTGACACATTGAACAAGCATATCATAGACAGGATAATCCGTGTCAAGGG
>JAAXVZ010000330.1 GCA_013335235.1 Nanobdellota archaeon
GCAGCGTCAGCCTGGTATAATTCTCAAACATGAATTTTGGAAATCCTTTCCTATGATAACCTTCTATTTTTTCGACATTAAACCATCTGGACAGATGTCTCTTCAGAGACTCCTCGTCAAAGTGCTGGTAGTGCTTATCTGCCAGCTTCAGGTTTTTTGATGGCACAGTTATTATCAGCCTGCCGCCGGTTTCCAGCATGCCTGCGACATTCTCTATGACTTTCTCAACGTCGTTTAGGCGGATATGCTCCAGGGTCTCCATAAGGATGACCGTGTCTCCCTTCAAGTCAATTTTTTTGGTGAGGTCATGCTCCCTGAATTCAACACTTGGAGAGAAGGCACGCGCAAAAGCGAGCGCCTTCTTTGAGTAATCAAGGCCGATTATTTTAGATTTCCCTTTCGATAGCTCAAAGCAAAGCCTGCCATCACCGCATCCGGCATCTATGATTGTCTTTTTTTGATCAGTTCCGGCAAGTTTCTTCACTTTTCTTAAGAGATCCAGGTAATGGACATAGTATATGCCTCGGTATATCTCGGCCAGCAAGTCAGCATAATGATACGGGAAGCTGTACTGGTCTTCCTGCACTTTTTGGTTCTTGGAAAGCTGCATCAGGAATCGGAAAATATACCTCTATTTAATATTAGAGTTTCCTGTCATTGTGGGTATAGTAGCTGGGCTCATCATCAAATACATGATGGCTCTCAAGGAACCTGACTGTCTTTGTTGCAGAGCGCATCACAATCGAGTTTGAGATCGCCCCCTGCTTTGTGAACCTTACTCCTTTAAGGAATAGCCCGTCAGTGACACCTGTCGCGGCAAAGACAGCATTGTCTGTGTCAACCATATCCCTGACCTTGAGAAGGGAATGCATCTTGATTGTCTTCATCTCTTCAGCCCGTCTCTCTTCTTCCCTGTTCCTGAATGAGAACCTGGCTTCCATATAGCCATCCATGCAGGCAAGGGCTGTTGCAGCGAGGACTCCTTCAGGCGCAGCGCCTATCCCCAGCAGGATATCGACACCTGAGCTTTCAATGGATGGAGCTATCGCGCCAGCGACATCTCCGTCAGGGATAAGCCTTATCCTCGCATCGCATTTCCTGATGTCCTGGATCAGTTTTGCGTGCCTTTCCCTGTCTAATACAGCTACTGTCAGGTCCTTTACATGCTTTCCAAGAGCATGCGCAGTATTCTCAAGATTATAAGCGACATCTGCGTCCAGGGACACTTTCCCTTTTGCTGCTGGTCCGACAGCTATCTTATTCATGTAGGTGTCTGGTGCGTGCAGCATCGTCCCATGCGGTGACGCAGCAAGAACAGTCATCGCATTCTCTCTTCCATATGCCACAGAGTTTGTGCATTCCAATGGGTCGACGGCGATGTCTACCTTATGCCCTCTGCCACTTCCGACCTTCTCTCCTATGAACAGCATCGGCGCCTCGTCCCTCTCACCTTCACCGATGACTATTGTGCCTTCCATCTCGAGCTTCTGGAAGGTCTTCCTCATAAGTTCGACTGCAGCATTGTCTGCC
>JAAXVZ010000132.1 GCA_013335235.1 Nanobdellota archaeon
CCGCTGGAATCCCATGCATGCATCCTCCAGACATAGCTTCCTGCTGCCAGGGTATAATTGTAATAAAAAACACTGCTTATGTTCTCTGTGACTGAATAATTTTCCATCGTGCCGCTGAAGTTATGCTCTATATTCACTATAGATACATTTATGGCATCCTGCCATGTGGTTCTGAACTGGACCGGTGAGCCGGAATATGCTGAATTATTTGCAACGCTTGCTGTGATACTGGAATAATAAGGTGGAGCGACATCCTGATAGACTGTCCTGAAACTATACTGTGAGGTGGTATTTGTATTCCCGGCCATATCGCTGACAGCTATATAATAGTAATATGTCGTATCGACCTGCAATCCTGTCAAAGTAATATTATGATTTGTAATCTGACTGGAATTGTATGCTGCAGTTCCGTAGCTCTGTGTTGTGCCATAATGCACTGTCGCGTTCCCGGCTTCACTTGCAGTGAAAAGAATCTGAACTGCTGTTCCGTTTACAGATACATTTGATACGCCAGAGATATCTGGCTTCACAGTATCAACATCAAGGATATACACAGAGGAAGTGACTTTCTTTCCGGTCGTGTCTGAAAGATTGACTGAATAATTATGCAGCCCGTCTGAAAGTCCGGTGATATTGTAATAGTATGTCTTAGTGATGCCGCTCCTTGTCATGTTGTAGACTGTTGCCGTGTCGAGCGTGACTGTGGCTGTCACCGGCTCGGTTGAGTTCACGCTGATGTATGCTGCTGAAGAAGATGTGTTCTGTGACAGGTTCCCTGAGTTGAATGTCACCCGCGGAGTGTCATCAAGGGTAAGGAGCGCTGTCGCAAGGTTTATCCTAGGCTTTGTCAGGCCGTTCCCTGGATCCAATGTGCCGACTCCCGAGCTTTTAAGAAGAGCTTCTGCTGCAGCAGGAGAAAGGACTGACCCATTTTCATTTCTCTTGAAATTCCTCATCAGGAGAAGTGCGCCTGAGACATGCGGTGCAGCCATTGAGGTACCATCCAGGGAGCATATATACTGGCCAGTTCCGCATGCCGCCACCATCTCTCCTCCGGGACTCTGAACCATTGTTGAAAAGATATTCTCTCCTGGAGCCATTACATCTAGTATAGACCCTGAGTTTGAAAAATCAGAAGAGACATTCAGCTTGCTGATTGAGCCGACAGAGGTAACATTCTGGAGGCATGCCGGCCAGCTGAGATTTGTCTTATAGCCTGAATTTCCGCTTGCAACAACAACTGAGATGTTATTGTTCACTGCAAGGTTCACAAGGGCAGAGGTTGTAGAAAAACTTGAGTCACAGTATGATGAGAAATTTACTGAATCCTCGCTGCCAAGACTCATGCTGATAACAGAGATATTGTATGCTGCTGCATTTACGATGCACCACTCTATACCGTCCTCTATATCTGTCTGATAGCCTGATCCAAGGCTGTCCATTACCTTGATAGCGATAAGATTCGCACCCGGCGCAACTCCTTTGTATGTTGCATTTGTAGAAGCAATTATCCCTGCGACATGAGTTCCGTGACCATTATCATCCATGCATGCCGAAGGAGTTACGCTGCAGCTGATATTGGTTGTACCTCCATCCAGATACTTGTTTCCGGCAATAACCTTGTTACCCCAGCCAGCGCCAAGTGCTGGATGGGAATAATCAATACCTGTATCAATTATGCAGGCAGTCTCTCCTGTCCCGTTGATGCTGCTATTAATTATAATTGAAGTTATAGCATTCGCATTAATTTGGGGTGCGGACTGCGGGAGAAAAATCCTTGCCCGGATATTTTCTCCTATATATTCAACATTAGGATCATTCTTCAGCTGTTCATATCTTTCATCCGAGACTGTTGCATGCACTGCGTTTATGAGACTATATCTCCCCTTTAGCTCAAATCCTGATCCTTCTATCTTTGCAAGGCCCTTTGCCTGCTTTGCCTGTGCCTGCACTTCCAGTGCCGGCAAGTCATTTCCTTTGACCTGTTCCCTGAACTTGATGATTACATCCTTACTTGCGATAGCTGTAGATAATAGTATTAAAACCAGCATAGCAGCTAATAGACTTCTCACTTGAACCCCCATGCTCTCTGGGGGTATAACTCTGTTTAAAAAGGTTGCCCTAAAAAAAACAGGCTTATGCACTTATTTGCCGTATCGCTTCTTGAAAGCGGCTTTGACAAGCCCCAGATATAAAGGATTAGGTGAAAGCGGCCTTGAAGTGAACTCAGGATGATACTGCGCTCCGACAAAATAGCTCAGTTTAGGAAGCTCCATTATCTGCATGATATCATACTTTGGGTGCTTCCCTGAAAAGACCATTCCGTTCTTCTCAAGCAGGCTGATGTATTTAGGATTGACCTCATACCTGTGCCTGAACCTCTCCCTTATCCTCTCCATCTTTGAGTAGAGGTCGCATGCCTTTGTATTTTTCTTGACTTCGACATCCTTTCCGCCAAGCCTGATTGTCCCGCCAAGGTTCTCTATCTTCTTCTGCTCTGGAAGGATATCTATCACCGGGTCCTTTGTCTCTGGGTCTATCTCTGTGGAGTTGGCATCCTTTATCTTGCAGACGTTCCTCGCAAACTCTATGACAGCCATCTGCATGCCATAGCATACGCCAAGATAAGGTATGTCATGCTCCCTGATGTAATTTATGCACTTTATCTTGCCTTCTGTCCCTCTCTTGCCCCAGCCTCCGGGGACCAGGATTCCGTCGACATCCTTCAAGGCATCCTCTGCCTTCAGCTTTCCGTCTTCAACGTCTGTTGTCTCTATCCACTTTATCTGGACCTCTGCGCCTATCTCTGCCCCTGCGTGCTCCAATGCTTTCAATACGCTTGCGTATGAGTCTCTTAGCGAGGTATATTTTCCAGTTATCCCTATTGTGACGGTCTTAGATGGAGAGATGATGTTCTTCTCAAAGCCCTCCCAGGCTTTCCACAGCTTTTCCTCTTCTGTCTTAGTATTTTTCTGGGACAGGCCAAGGAGCTGCATCACATTATCCCCTATCTTCTGCTGCCTCAGCATGCCTGGTATGACATAGATGCTCTTCACATCATGGAGGCTGACCACGTTCTCAATCGCGACATTGGAATAGACACTGATCTTCTCCCTTATTTTCTCGCTGACAGGGTTATGCGCCCTGCAGCCTATCAGGTCTGGCTGGATTCCCATAGAAAGCAGGCTCTTGATGCCGAGCTGGGCTGCCTTGCTCTTCTGCTCTCCAAGGAACTCTGGCTCTAATATATATGTGAGAGCGATGAAACATACGTTCTCTTTTCCCTCTTCATAGATCAACTGGCGCGCTGCCTCGATGCAGAACATGTTCTCAAGGTCGCCGACTGTTCCGCCTACTTCGAACAGGACAACGTCTGCCTTTGACTTCATCGCAAGGTTCCTGAGGAATAGCTTTATCTCTCCTGTGACATGCGGTATGACCTGGACATCGCGGCCAAGATACTCTCCTTTTCTTTCCTTATTAAGTATCTGCTGGAACAGCTTTCCGTTAGTCATGTAATTGTCTTTTGAGATATTGATATTCAGCATCCTCTCGTATGTGCCGAGATCCATGTCAGACTCTGTGCCATCATCAAGGACAAACACTTCACCATGACGGAACGGATTTAATGTGCCGGCATCCTGGTTTAAGTAGCCGTCGAACTTTATAGGAGCGACTGTCAGGCCTTTGTATTGCAGCAGTTTCCCGATAGAAGAGCTGAGGATGCCTTTACCGAGGCCGGACATCACAGTCCCAAGGACGATTATGTATTTGGTCTTTCCCTTCACATAGCCTTCTGGGTACGGGCTGTAGAACTCGTGGTCGATAGATTTGTCAGATAGATTCTTCAGTAATCCTGCCATAGAACACCTCACCTATTAAAATCTCAAGCATAAGAAATGATGTATGCTGCACTATCACGGAAAGTTGGAGGAGGTATAAGAAGCTTTCCAAACCGCAAAAAAAGGACTAGTCTGCTCTGCAGGACGTTTCGCTTTCGCTCAACAGCAGCAGGCTCGGTTTTCCTTCTGACTCACAGGAAATGACGTCCCCGTATGGGGCTTCCCCCATTCATTTTAGACCCTTGTGTTGAAGAACCTCGCATCCTTGCTGCTTGCTCCTGCAGAGCCTAATAGATAATCTTTAAGTATCGCCTTATTTTCAGTCATTGTATGTTTTACGTTTCAGAGCTCATCGACCTTGTGATCATGACCCTCGCCATAGGCTACATATATTCCGGGTTCATAAAACGGAAGCCGCATGAAGGATATGACCCTATAGAATATTATAAGAAGCCAAGCCAGTGGGAAGAGGTCAAGCTCGGGATTATGATTGCCGCTCCAGCTGTTGTCCTGCATGAGCTTTCCCATAAGTTCGTCGCGATGGGATTTGGCGCTGTCGCGATACTTGGCGCGCCTTTGCAGTGGTATGCTTTCGCTATCCTTCTGAGGCTAATCAACTCGCCAATATTGTTCCTGGTCGGCGGATATGTCAGCATAAGGACTCCACTCCCTCCATTAGAGTCTGCTGCAGTCTCCATTGCCGGACCTCTTATGAATTTTATCATATATGGTATAATTTATGCTATGCTGAAAAATAGGAAGATAAAGAAAAAACAT
>JAAXVZ010000133.1 GCA_013335235.1 Nanobdellota archaeon
CCCGGAACAGTCTGCAAGCGAGGAAATGCCCTAATTCATGGATGATGATCAGGGCAATCAATACTATCCTGAGCTTTTTCTGCCTATCCATCAATACTCCTGCCAGCAACGTATATCTAATGACGGTTTCCCGGAGAAAGCCTCGACAAACGCGACCGCAAGGTCGATATCTGTGATAAGCCCGATACCAAAATCGACAGCAGCCCGCCTTATCATGTAATCATTCCTCATCTCATCAGCGTCAAAGCTCTTAGGGATGTTTATTACAAGGTCAATCTCTTTTCTCTCTATCAGCGCAATAGCGGTTGTCCCTTCATCAAGCGGCCACAATGCAATCTCGCTTTGGATCCCATTCTCGTGAAGGAAATTATGTGTTCCCTTTGTCGCATATATCTTCAAACCTGCGACAGACAGCTTTCTTGCGCATGTAAGGAACTTCTCTTTATCCTCTGCTCTTCCTGTAGATAAAAGGACTGCCTTCTTTGGAAGCGCAATGCCCACTGATAGCATAGATTTGAGAAGCGCTTCATGCAAAGTCTTTCCTATGCAGCCCACTTCTCCAGTAGAGCCCATCTCCACACCTAGTTTTGGATTCGCGCCTTTCAATCTTGCAAAAGAGAACTGAGGGCTTTTCACCCCAACATATCCTAATTCTTTTACATTAAACTGGGTTTCTTTCCCTAATATCGCGTCAGTTGCGATCGATGCCAGGTTAGTATTCATCATCTTCGAGACAAAAGGGAAGCTTCTCGAAGCGCGGAGGTTGCACTCTATCACCATCAATGTTCCGTTATAGAGGAACTGGATATTGAACGGTCCGGATATCGCAAGCCTCTTTGCAAGCCTCTTTGCGACAGACAATATCTCTTCACGAATATTTGTCGATAGTCCTTCTGCAGGGTAGACTATTGTTGCGTCTCCGCTATGGACACCAGCTTTCTCGATATGAGAAGAGATAGCATAGGCAACAATCTCTCCATCTTTTGCTGCCGCGTCCAGTTCAATCTCGATTGCATTAGGAATAAATTTTGTCGCGACAACAGGGTGTTCCTTAGAGATCAACGTCGCTTCTTTCAAGTACGCTTCCAGCATCTCATCATCATGTACGACATTCATCGCGCTTCCGCTAAGCACATAAGATGGCCTGAGGAGGATTGGATAGCGCTGTCTTGCAGCGAACTCTTTTGCTTTTTTCAGTGAGTCAGCCTCGATATAGTCTGGCTGGACAATCTTCTGCTCATCGCAGAGCAAAGAGAATTTATGCCTGTCCTCAGCCATATCTATATTATCTGCGCTAGTCCCCATGATCTTGCATCCGCTTTTTGTGAGAGGCAAGGCAAGGTTATTTGGCGTCTGGCCTCCCATTGAAATTATTATGCCATGCGGCTCTTCAATATCATAAATGTCTTTCACACGCTCAGCTGTCAATTCTTCGAAATAGAGCCTTTCCGCCTCATCGAAATCAGTCGAGACTGTCTCTGGGTTGCAATTCACGATGACTGGGGAAAAGCCCTGTTTCCTGCATTCCCTTGCGCATGAGACAGAGCACCAGTCGAACTCGACAGAGCTGCCTATCCTGTAAGGGCCTGACCCCAATACGATTATCCCTTTATCCTTTTTTGAGATGTCGCTCTCAGAAGCAGAATATGTCATGTAGAGATAGTTTGTCTTAGCAGGGTATTCAGCAGCAAGAGTGTCTATCTGTTTCACATATGGCAAAATATTATGGGATTTCCTGAGTCTCCTTACTTCATCTTCGTTTATACCTAAGTAATTCCCTATCTGCTTGTCTGAAAACCCGAGCATCTTTGCTTTCCTTAGGCTAGCAGGTTCTTTTGCTATCCTCATCTCTGCAATTTCCTTTATCTTGTAGAGGAACCATGGATCTATGTTTGTCAATCCTGCGATTTTCTCTACGCTCATTGTTTTCAGGGCCTTTGCAATCGCAAAGATCCTCTTGTCAGTCGGAGTCTTCAAGGCAGAGTCCAGATCATCGAATTCAATCTCAGAGAGCAGGCCTTCCTCGCCGATGTCCAGCATCCTTATTGCTTTCTGGATTGCTTCCTCAAAAGTCCTGGCTATTGCCATCACTTCACCGACAGACTTCATCTCGCTTGAGAGGGTTGTCGATACTCTCTTGAACTTCTGCAAGTCCCATCTTGGGATCTTGACAACAATATAGTCCAGGCTTGGCTCAAAACACGCTTTCGTGGCCTTTGTTATCCTGTTATCTATATCTGAAAGTGACTTGCCGCACGCGATCTTTGCAGCGACATAGGCAAGAGGATAGCCTGTGGCTTTTGAAGCAAGTGCAGATGACCTTGACAGCCTTGCATTTACTTCTATGACCCTGTATGTGTCAGAGCGCGGGTCTAATGCATATTGTATGTTGCACTCTCCAAGGATCTTGAAATGCCTGATGACTTTTAAGGAGGCTGACCTTAGCATGTGATACTGCCTGTTTGTGAGAGTCTGCGAAGGCGCGACAACTATGCTCTCGCCAGTATGGATGCCCATAGGGTCAAGGTTCTCCATGTTGCATACAGCGATGCAGTTATCTTCGTAGTCTCGGACAATCTCATACTCTATCTCTTTCCAGCCTCCAAGATATTCCTCTATCAAAATCTGAGGGAGGTTAGAGAGGGCTTTTCTCGCAAGCATCTCCAGCTCTTTTTCATCATAGACAACGCCCGAGCCTTTTCCACCTAGAGAGAACCCAGCCCTGAGCATTACAGGATAGCCTATCTTCTTTGCAGCGCGGACTGCCTCTTCAGCGCTTACTGCGGCAATGCTCCTTGCTATCGGAACCCCGATCTTCTCTAGTTCAGCGGCAAACAGCTGCCTGTCTTCAGTCTTAATTATAGAATCCACAGATGTGCCGAGGACTGTGACCTTGTTTCTTGAAAAGACCCCGGCTTTCTCAAGGGCGATCCCGCAGTTGAGAGCAGTCTGGCCTCCGAATGCAAGGACAATACCATAAGGCTTCTCTTTTTCAATGACCTTCTCTACAAACTCCGGAGTGACTGGAAGGAAATAGGTCTTGTCTGCAAGGTCAGTCTGGACTGTCGCTATATTCGGATTTACAAGTATGACTGAGTAGCCTTCCTCAGACAGGGCTTTTATCGCCTGGCTTCCAGAGTAATCGAACTCTCCTGCCTCTCCAATCTTGAGAGCTCCGCTCCCCAGGATCACAATTTTCTTTCTTTTGCTTTGACTTCCTTCCATATTGCGACAGCTTCCTCTTTTGTTACTTCCCTGTTCTCAAGGATGAATGGCTTCCTTCTTTCCATCTTCTCGCAGGCCATATTTATGGCAGCATCATACTTGCCAGACAGCAGCAGCGCATGCAGGCAGCACATCATTACATCACCGAGTTCGTCAGCCAGATGTTCATCGCTCTCTGCAGAGATTGCTTCTTCTACCTCTTTTTTTGTTGCCTGCAGATAACCTTCCATGCCGCAATCCCTAGCCCAAGGATCCAGCTCTATGCTTTTCCTTACAAGATAAATCAGCCTGTCCATATCTTTCATAATGACCTCACAAAATCGTCTAGTAAATAGCTGGTGTCCTCAGGGCCAGGACTTGATTCAGGATGGAACTGCACGCTCTTCCATTTTCCATTCTTGTGGATGATGCCTTCATTTGTTCCGTCATTTGCATTGGAGAACCATGGCATCCATCCTTGTTTCAATGTCTTTTCATCGACAGCATATCCGTGGTTCTGGCTGGTGATTAAGCATCTCTTAGTCCCTTTTTCAATGCACGGCTGGTTCTGGCTCCTGTGGCCGAACTTCAGCTTGTATGTGTCTGCGCCTGAGGCGAGAGCCAGTATCTGGTTACCTAAGCAGATTCCAAATATAGGTTTTTGTAGGCTCATGGCTTTCTTGATATTATCTATTGTCTTTGTGCATGCTTTAGGGTCACCCGGGCCATTGGAGACCACGACACCGTCATATTCCTCTTTAGTGAAATCATAGTCCCATGGTACCCTAATGACTTGACATTGTTTTGCTAGAAGCCTGATGATATTTGCTTTCGCTCCGCAATCTACCAAAACTACTTTTTTCCCATTTCCATACTTCTGGACTTTATCGCATGAGACCTCAGCGACCAGATTTCGCGTGTTCGGGTCAGTCAGTTCGACATCGCTGCCTATGACGATCTTTCCCAGCATGACTCCTTTTTCCCTGAGTTTTATTGTCAGGGCGCGGGTATCTATTCCAGAGATAGCTGGGATCCTGTTATTCTTGAGCCACTTTGCAAGCGGCATCTCAGAAGTGTAATGGCTCTCCTTTGCGAGCTGTGATATTATCAGGCCGGTTATCTGGATCCTCCCTGATTCAAAATTCTTTGGAAGCCCGAATCCATCAGATTCTAGCCTTGGGACACCATAGCTTCCGATGATAGGATAGGTAAGAGCAAGTATCTGCCCTCTATAAGATGGGTCAGTCAGAGTCTCAGGATAGCCGACCATCCCTGTGTTGAATACAACTTCGCCTGAGACTGAAGTCTCATAGCCGAAAGAGATACCGGGAAATACAGTTCCGTCTTCCAGGACAAGGCGAGCATCCATGGAG
>JAAXVZ010000134.1 GCA_013335235.1 Nanobdellota archaeon
GGCAGATCCACTGTTTGGAATGTACAGTCTTCCGCAAAGGCTCTTTTTTCCAAACCAGATGTTTTCAATCTTCACAAGCGTATTAATCATAACTCTTTTATATCTTTTGAGAATTGGTTAAGGGATATGGGGCAAAATAAACTGATTTTTGTCATTGTTTTGATTGCCGTGAGCGCACTTGGCTGCATATTTGCGACTTACATGAATTTCACCCCGACGAAGGAGATTGCGAAAAACGATGCACTTATCTTTGATATTTTTGCACTGACCTTCGGAACAATCCTTGTAATTGATGGGATATTGGCAATCTTCAATGAGAAACACAAAGAGTTGAAGCATTATGTGTTTCCGGTGCTGCGCATATTTGCAGGGACGAATGTCTTTGTCTTGCATGTAATTCTGTTCTATTTTAAGTATCTCTCCTAGGTAGTTGAGGATCAATATTTTTCCCTGCTGTTTTTAAAAATAGAGAATGTGGGGCTACCACAGCTGGGTTTTAGCTAAAACCCAGGGCAAAACAAGTAGGTCTCGTTTCACTCGAGCCTACAAAGAGAAAGTGGGGCTACCCGAATTCCAAGGAGCGAAGCTCCGGGCACGGGAGCGTTAGCGAGCGTGTGTTCAAATCAGGATCCAAATGCAAATCAGATGCGAAGCATTTATGAGAAAGTGGGGCTACCCGGATTTGAACCGGGGTCGCGCGGCCCCAAACCGCGAGTCATAGCCAAGCTGGACCATAGCCCCTGTATTTACCCTTGAAATCACAGCCTCTTTTAATAAATATCGGAATACTAATAAGACTGCTGGCTTTTCAGGTAACTCATGAAAGTGATTGTGTTTGATTATGATGGCGTCCTGATGGACACTTTTGGCTTGCTTATGAATATATACAAGGATACGTCACGCGAGTTCAACCTGAACCTGCCTGATGATGAGGAATACTATAGGGAGCTAATCGAGCTGGACTGGATGCGGACATTAAGGAAATTGAACCTTACAAGCAAAGAGGATATGGAGAAGCAGAACCAGATATTCAGGAAAGGGATTGTCAAATATGGAGAGGGAGTCTCACCTTATCCGGGGATTTGGAAGATGCTGGATATATTGTCAAAGGATCACTTGCTTGGCATTGCGACAAACAATATCAGGGACGAGGTGATACCTCGGCTGGAGAAGCACAACCTGAGAAAATACTTCAAGCATATCTTCACATCAGAGGACGGGAAGAAGAAACCTGATCCAGACCTGTTGATTAAGTGCCTCGGAGCTTTTGGCGCAATAGCTAGCGACTCTGCGTATGTCGGGGACATGGATGGTGACATTGCCTGCGGAAAGGCAGCAGGTATAGGCAGGATGGTCGCAGTCACTTATGGGTATCATAGGAAACACAGGCTCCTTGACGCAGATGAGATCGCCCATAGTCCAGAAGAGCTTCTCGAAAAACTCACTAAAAAGTAGTAAATTTTATAAATAACAAGTCAACTTTTGAATCCTTATGGCACTCACACTTGAAGAAACATTGGATATCGCAAAGATAGATTCCGCTATCACTCATTCGGTTGCGTTTGTTGAAGAGCACTTTATGCATGTCAATATGGCGAGAGCAGAGCACTCTAGCAAAATGACTAACTTAACAGAGCCAGAATTAGATTTCATTGCGCTTTACAACGATATTGAAAAAGCATGGTCAGATGGTAAGCCGTTATTTCCTTATTTAAATTCTAATGATATGCCTATTTATTTGGCATATGCGCAAACTTTTGCTAGCATGGCAGTTGAATTTGCCAAATACCTAGATCATATCCATGAAATCGGGCCGAACATCTTAAGCGCAGATGGATTGAAAGAGCAGCTTGAGACTTTTTCCAAAGTGACATCCAACCTATCAAGGCTCCACGGAGTAAATATAACCAGCATCCCACACACAACAGCGGTGATTAATGGGGAAGAGATGACAACTTCTTTTGTAACAATTGGAAGTGGCTATTTCGGTACCACAAAATATTATCATAACCCTAAAGCGATATTAGAACCAGCATCACAATTCCTGAGACAACAGGAATGAACACATTATCATCCAGGCCAAGGTATTCAAGTTCTACTGCTTCAGCCATCATACCAAACGCAGCACCGAAAAAGGATATAGGGAAGCTGACAAAGAAGCTTGCGGCAATAGTCCCTGCAATTATCCCTGCAATAGTCCCTTCGAGAAGCTTTTTTTCGTTCACGATAACTTTTGTCTTCCCATAGAACCTGCCGACAATATGGGATATCGAGTCACCGAATGCAAGCACAGCTATAGATGCTGAGGCAATATCCTGCGGGAAGAACAGCACTGCTGAAAGCGCCCCGGCAGTGTAAAATACAGCGCCTTTGGCAGGGAACTTGGCCAGGTCATGCGGCTTGTCAAACATCTCCAGGAAGCGGATCAGCAGCTTCGGTCTCTTATAGCGCGCAACTGCGCTTGTAAGTGTCGCTCCGGCGAAAAGAAGGCTTATGACAACAAGGGAATACTCATAAAACAAGTTAATGAGCATAATGAATGCGCAGCCTACCAGCATATGCGCAAGCTTTCTCCTTAATTCAAAGCCTGTGAAGAACTCTTTTTGAGAGACCATGTTTTGCCTCGTGATGGAGCGCGAAGTGCCCTATTATATGTCCTATCAGGACGCCTGCGATTATATCGCTTAAGTAATGCATGTTTAAATAGATTCTGCTCAGGCACACCATTATGGCGAAAAAAAGCCAGAAGTACTTTATCTTGCGGAATTCATCCTCTAATATGGGGATGATAGAGAACACCATTGCAGCGTGTGTGCTTGGGAAAGAGTAATCGATTATCTTTAGGGAAATGCCGATAGCCTGGAAGTCATATATTACATCTGTGAGCCTGTCCCTGGCAAAGACCTGCTTTAGCATTAATGTCAGGAAGATGCTAAGGAAAAAGCTTAGGATGAGCGGAACTATGAATTTTTTCTTTTTCTCTTCATAGAGGAATAGCGATGTCATGACAACCATTACAAGGACTATTGTATTGAGATGGGAAAACCAGGGCATTATGTAATCTAAGACAGGGTTTTTTGCAGCCTCTGCAAGCTGGACCACAAAAGGGTCAACAAAGAAGCTTACTGCAAGCAGCGCGCATAACGCTATCACAACCATCGGTTTCACTTCAGCACCTTTTTCTTTAGTTTTTCAATGATTCCGAATTTTTTTGACAATATGTATGCAGCAACTAGCAGGATTATCAGGATTGTGAAGATTGTCTCGCCATAATCAAACCACTTGGCTACTGTCACATAGAACTCTCCTAGCAGGAAACCTGCGGAGGCATATACTATGTTCCTTGGGATGACACCGGTGAATGTCGAAAGCAAGTATTCCCTGAATTTCATCTTTATTATCCCGCATGCGCCTGAGACAAACGACAGAGGGATCACAGGCACCGCTCTTAGCATGAATACTGTGAAGAACTCGCTTTTCCCTTTTGAGAACTTGTCCTGGAACATCTCTATCTCGTGCCATGACACGCCATGGAGCTTGTGGTATTTCTGGATGAATGGCTTTCCTATATAATATCCCGGAAGGTAGAGCAGGAGGCTTCCTATTGTCTGGGCTATGCCTGCGATAATTGAGATTGTCAAGATGCTTGCCCCTATCTCAGCAAGACCTGCATGTGGGACCAGGATATAGCCTGCAGCCATTAGGATCAATGGGCTTGGTATCGGGACAATAACTGTCTCAATCAGCACTCCGGCAACCACAGCTAAAAGGCCATGTGTCCTTATTGCCTCGATCAGGCCTGTTGTTAGCTCTTGAAACATACCTTACCATATCACGTGTGCTTATATAAAGCTTTTCAAAAGGTTTTATATCCCCATTATCGCTTTATCTCAGGAATGTTTGATGCCCTGCTGCAGCTGATCGCAATCTCGCTTGCTTTGCTATGCCCTGGCGCTATTATCATTTTGTGCCTTAAGAAGCTTGATGCCATATCAGCAGTCACTTTGTCAATCCTTTCAACAATCGCTTTCTGGAGCTCTTTAGTATGGCTGCTCAGATATATCCCGATAAGTTTGCTTTCAATATTTTACATTGTGGTTTTAGTCACAATGCTTTCGCTTTTCTACTACAGGAAACAGATAGATATCAAGATAGAAAGCTACTATCTCCTTGCAGCAGCTCTTGCTATACTGATATTACGGCTAGTCCCGCTTAGCGTAAATATCGCTGCCTCTGGCGCAGACATGAGCATGCATACATATATCACCAGGCTCATTGTTGAGTCTGGCACGCTTCCGAAAAATTATAGCCCTATACTGGATATCCCTACTTTCACATCATTTCCAATAGGCTTCCATACAATAAGCGCAATCATCTCGCTATTCACAGGGATCCCTAGCTACAGGTCAGCGTTCATCATATCGTGCCTCAGCTACGCGTTGCTATCATTAAGCCTATACTTGTTCCTGAAGCGGCATGTCTCTAAAGAGGCAGCTATGTCAAGCAGCCTTATATTCTCTTTCTTGACATGGAACCCGCAGGGTTTCGCTGCCTGGGGCGGAAGCCCTACAATACTAGATCGGAAGAGCACACG
>JAAXVZ010000135.1 GCA_013335235.1 Nanobdellota archaeon
CCTGCACAAGACCGGAATTAAATGAATGGCTAATTACTATAGGCAAAGGAAAGTAAGACGAGTCATTAATGCAGCAGGCTGAGGTCATAATTCCTGAGGTTGGACTTACAGAACTTTAAGCTATCTAAAGCGCTTCAAGGAGCCTGCCAGATAAAAGAGAAATAGGTAAAAAGAATGGCACCTTATTCATATAAGAGGCAACACTACTTTATTTTATCCGAGCCTCTCTCATTTCTGTTTATCAATTCTTATTATGTCATGCACAGCTTCTTTTATCTCCTTATCTGTCAGCCCATACTTCTTCAGCAATTCTCCAGCAGGCCCTGATTCCCCGAACCTGTCCGGCATCCCTATTATCTTCATAGGAACTGGGCAGTTCTGGCAGACGACTTCAGCGACTGCGCTTCCGAGGCCGCCGCTGACTTGGTGCTCTTCAGCTGTGACTATCCTCTTAGTCTCTTTTGCTGCCGCAATTATCGTTTCCTTATCAATCGGCTTTATAGTGTGTATATTTATCACTCTTGCAGATATCTTCTCTTTTTCAAGCGCCTCTGCCGCAAGAAGGGCGTAATATACCATTATGCCTGTCGCGATTATTGTCACGTCCTTGCCTTCTTTCAATGTGACTGCTTTCCCTATCTCAAAAGGAGTCTCTGTCGATGTAAAAACAGGAAGCTTCTCCCTTCCGAGCCTCAGATAGACAGGGCCTTTCATCTTCCCTGCTGCAAGTGTCGCCTTCTCTGCCTCTAGGGAATCGCATGGGCTGATGACAGTCATATTCGGTGTTGCCCTCATCATGGCGATGTCTTCCATCATCTGATGTGTCGCGCCATCTGGCCCGACAGTCAAGCCTGCGTGTGTTGCAGCAAGCTTCACATTAAGGTTCGAGTAGCATACAGACTGCCTTATCTGGTCATAGCACCTTCCAGGAAGGAAGGAGGCGAAAGCGCTGGGGAAAGGCATCTTGCCTGAAAGGGCAAGGCCTGCCGAAAGCCCTATCAGGCTCTGCTCTGCAATCCCTGCTTCGATATACCTGTCAGGGAACTTTGCCCTGAAGTCAAAAGCCTTTGTAGAGTCGCCGACACTTGCGCACAGAACGACAACATCCTTATTCTGTTCTCCAAGTTTCAGTAGTGCTTTGCCATAACCGTCTCTTGTCGCTTCTTTTTTTGGATTTGTGAGATTATACATTTCTATTCACCAAGCTCCTTCAACGCGAGGCTGGCCTGTTCACTATTGACGGCGACACCATGCCACTCGAATTTGTCTTCGATAAAAGATACGCCTTTTCCCATCTTTGTCTGGAAGATGATGCATGAAGGCCCTTTCTCACCGGCTTTCTCGAATCCTGCAAGGATAGCGTCGAAATCATGGCCGTCAGCTTCAATCACCTGCCAGCCGAAACTGGCGATCTTCTCTGCAAGGGGCTCGAGTGCCATCATCTCTTCAGTCTTTCCTGACTGCTGGACCATGTTCCTGTCAATGAAAGCAATCAGGTTGTCCAGCTTGTAATTCGATGCAGCCATGAAAGCCTCCCATATGCTGCCTTCCTGCAACTCTCCATCGCCAAGGCTGACATATATCTTCCCTTTGTGCTTGTCCATCTTATAGCCTAATGCGAGACCGACTGCTGCGGGAAATCCCTGGCCTAAAGAGCCAGTAGAAAGCTCTGCAAAAGGGAAATCGTGGTTTACTGGATGGCCCTGAAGCCTTGAGCCTGTCTGCCTCAAAGTCAGCAGCTCTTCTTTTTTTATGAAACCAGCTTCTGCAAGCGTCGCATACCATACAGGGCAGATGTGCCCGTTTGACAAGATGAACCTGTCCCTTCCAACCTTAGTTGTGTGGATGTCTTTTGCAACCCTGAAATATAATGCAGCAAAAACATCTGCCATGCCAAGCGAGCCTCCTGTATGGCCGCTCCCTGCTTTCTCCAGCATCTTGATGATGGAAATCCTTATCTGACGAGATTTTTCTAGAAGATCCAAACATATCACCCGATTCTATCGATATATGAGATGTTTAAATAGCTTATGGAATTGTTTAAATATAAGTCTTTTAAAGAGTGCTAAGGAGAGAGCGATGGACAAAAAGCCTTACGAGATGCCTGTGCAGCAGACAATTTTCTATAATGGCACATCATGTTTTGCCGGAGCAATACTCCCTTATTACCTGGTAGACTCTGCAAACATGCTCGCATTGAATTCTTACAGGTTCAACACCAAGACTGCTCCATTTTCAGGAGAAGAGGAAGAAGTGAAACAGATGCTTTCAGGAAGGAACAAGCTTCTTGGGAAGCCTCCTGCCAATAGGCTTGGCATAGAACGATTTGAAGGAGATGTCGACACATGCATGAAAGCATACGCAAGGTCATTCATGCGTGGCACAGAATTGTCTTTAGATGGTTTTGAGAAAAGCGCCTTAGGCCAGGTATTCATAGCAAAGGCTGAAGAGTTCTATTGCCCAAGAGGCCCATTCAATTTTTCACCGCTGCAGGATTTTGCCCTTGCATTGGATTTCGGGCTGGAAAGAAGGCTCTTATATCAGGCAATAGGCGAAACCAGGAAAGCCACAAATGCGCACATTGAAGTCGTAAAGATAAAGCCGACACCATCCACGAGCTAAAGCACCGTGGCGTTTCTCGCTCGCGCCTGCTCGCTCCGGTGTCGGCGTTATCAGGCACTGCAACTGCGCTCTCAATTCACTCAGGGCTCAAACCCTCAGCGTTCTTGAGAGGCAGTTGCAGGTAAAGATAAGATTGGATGCTCCATCAGACACTCAGTCTCGCTAAGTATTTTATATAACCAACTTATCCACGCAGTATGGATGGGTTGGTGAATAAGGGAAGATATTCTGAATCAGGGCTTGCGGAGTTTGAATATATAGAGGCACAGGCGCTTGTAATAGACCTGGAAAGGAAAGTCGCATATGGCGTTGCGCTGATTCCTTATTACACAATAGACAAGCTGGATGAATCAAGGACACTCACCCAGGAGACATACAATCTCCTTACCTCAGAGATATCTCTTGAAGGGAAAACACTTGACGAATATCTGGGGAACCTCAAGGCAACTGGAAAAGAGCCATTTGAAAAGCCATTCTCTGTCTTAGTAGGCAGCATAAATGGAATCGAGGATGTCGCCAGCAGAATTGCTGAGTCATATATAGCCCAGGAAAAACTAGCTCCTGATGAACTGGATGAAGCTGATATGATCTTTATGACAGATGAAGCGATCGCATATTTTGACAGGCATAGGAACAGCGGCAGGATAATCTTTGCGTATGATGAAGGAATTGATGAAGCCATATTCTCCTTCGGGTTCTCAAAGCTCGAGGAGTTGTACAAGCCGGCAAAAGTCATTGCTGTAGAATATGCAAACTAGAGACTTGCTACTATAACAAAAAATAGATATGGATATGTGAAAGCATCGAGAATCAGATAAAATAGCCGTCTCCTATCGATTTAGTCTTATACTGGAGAGGCAGGCAGCCTAATTTCCTGCTATTATCTATCGGCAGCTCAAGTGCCCTTTGCATCAAACAGTCTATCCCTTCCTTATTCCACGCAACCTCAACACCATTTGTGGAAGAGGCATCAGGGTATATCATTAACCTGAAGCAAAAATCAGATTTCAGGTAGCTGCCACTGCCGGAGACATCAAATGACTCTCCTGTCAGGATTGCTCCATGGTGCCTGGCGTTGCTGAGCCGTGATTTCAGGGCAATATCCATCCAGTGGTTTTTACCGGCATAATCCCTATATAAATGCCTGTACGAGGTTTCCCGTGCGCATATGTCTGCTGCTACCTGTTCCGGGTCGAGCCCTATCTGGCAAAGAAAAGACCAGTCCTGTGAAATCTGACCTGAATCTGTCTGCAAAGCTATATCCAGGCCAGTTATAGGTCTTGCAAGATTCAGTTCCGGAAGGTCTGCTGACCTGATAATTGCATAATAAGCCCCATCATCAAGAGGAATCATATGAACAGAAGGAGAATTACGCCTTGAAAAAGATAACTCCTGGCTGAATCTTGAATAAGGTCTTCTCCCATCATGCCAGACAAGATAGTTCTTAGGCGGCATCACCAGGCCTTCAGGAGAGATATGAATATTGTTCCAAAGATAGCTTTGGTCATTTGGCAGCTCAGAGCAGTCCAGAGATTCCGCAATATTTAGGAGCGTGACAACATCATCTCCTGTCCTGCAGATATATCCATGCCCAAGATTCTCTGTCAGAGTAGCATGAACAATCGTCATGTTTTAACTATATAGTAATATAATATATAAATTTTGCTAATTTCCTATATTCGCAGACCATATTATATCAAAACAAAAAAAATCCATGGAACTCCGCTATCGGGCACTGCCCATGGTTAAAACAATTTGCCTAGCGCGCCTATCTTTAATTGCGGATTTCCAGGACACAACAAGATCTAAGATTTTGTGTGAAAAAATGTAGATATTTATGCACCGAAAAAAAACAGAAAAACAACTTAAAAATTAATCAATACACCTTATC
>JAAXVZ010000136.1 GCA_013335235.1 Nanobdellota archaeon
GTCACAGGACAGGATAATCCTTACAATAAATACTATGGAGAGATCTGTCGGCATCGACTATCCGAATGTTGCGCATGTCTCAGTCTCAGGACTCGGTCTTTTGAACTCAAGCCAGCTCCGCGTGACCCAGGATGGAGACCTGGTCTCTTCAACTGAGTCAGCAGGCATGGTCTCATTTGACGCTGAAAGCACACAGAACTCGATCAGCTATGTGATAACAGGCTCTGCTGCAGATGATTCTGCGCCGAGTATAACGAGCTTGTCCAGCCAGGGTGTCACAAATGGTTCTGCTTACATTGTAGCAGAGATGGATGAGTCAGCGAACCTGACAGTCAGCGTCAATAGCCAGACCCTTGTCAATGCAAGCTACAGGACAACATCAAGTATCTTTGTAAGCGGACTATCGCCAAGCACGCATTATGATTACTCAGCTACTGTCTGCGATATCTCAGGCAACTGCGTATCATCCTCAGGCAGCTTTGATACTTTACAGAATTATGTTGACACAACAGCGCCCGCATTCCTGAATCTTTCCAGCCAGAGTGTGACAAACCAGTCAGCCTATATCATGGCAACAATGAACGAGTCAGCGAACCTGACAGTCAGCGTCAATAGCCAGACCCTGACCAACATAAGCTACGGGACAGCATCAAGGGTATTTGCAAGCGGCCTAGCACCTAATACACACTATAATTATTCAGCTATTGCGTGTGACGCATCAGGCAACTGCGCATCATCCTCAGGCAGCTTTGACACTTTGCAGAACTATCTTGACACAACAGCTCCAGTGTTCCTGAACCTGTCCAGCCAGGGAGTCACAAACCAGTCAGCATATATTGTCGCTTCGATGAATGAATCAGCAAACCTGACAGTCAGTGTCAATAGCCAGACCCTGACTAACGTAAGCTACGCTACAAGCGTAAGTGTCCTTGCAAGCGGACTGTCACCAGATACGCGCTACAATTATTCAGCTATGGCCTGTGATCTCTTTGGCAATTGCGTATCTTCTTCAGGCAGTTTCAATACCTCCCAGAATTATATAGATACAAGCGTGCCTTCTGTAGTATCAGCAGCAAACAGGTCCATTACATCCTCAGGCTTTTCAATAGATCTATACTTGAATGAATCAGGCACTGCTGTATTATATCTGGATGGGATTGAATATGAGCAAAAATCAGAGGCGACATACCATGATTTCATTGTCTCAGGCCTTTCTCCAAACACAAGCTATACCTGGAAGGTCAATGGCAGCGATCCAAATGGCAACAGATATACCACATCAACCTATACCTTGCGCACAAGCAGCGACTCCATGCTCCCTAATTCAAGCAGGTTCTCTGGCACGGATTTCACAGATACAGAATATAATAGCGCAGCCAATGTCTCTCTTGATATTGCAGGCAAGGGCAGGATAACTTTCAAGCCAGCCATCAATTACTCAGGACTTGACCTGAATAGCTATGTGGACATAGACACTAACAAGGCAGCTGTCAATTCATCATATGTGCCGCAGTTAAATGGCTCTGCAAGGATTGAACTGTATGGCCTGAATGTATCTGTCCCAAGGCTTCTTGCGGATGGAAGCAATTGCACAGTATGCACATTGATATCCTATTCAAACGGAACAGTGATATTTGATGTGGAGCACTTCACAGCCTACAGTGTTGGTGAAGGCGCAGTGACGAGCGACTCAGATGAGCCCGACAATGACAATGGCGGCGGCAGCAGCGGAAGCAGAGGCGGCAGCTCAGGCGGTGGCGGAGGCGGAGGAGGCGGATCTCCAAAAGTATTGTTCCCTGAAAAGCTGGCGACAAACCAGACTTTTGAGGAGGCTACTCCTGTACTGGAGGAGGCAGGCGGCCAGAATGAAACAGCGCCGATAATCGCGACAAGGACACCTCAGGCGATCCTGCAGAGACTTGTCCCTGAGAACCAGAGGAAGCTTGCGCCCCTATACGCGCTATTTACAGCTGCTATACTTGGAGCGATAGCTGCATCCCTCTACCTCAAGGTCAGGAGGCTGAAGCGTGTCGCGATAACTATGCCGGACGGGACTGTGGTCGAGAGCATCACTGAGCTGTGCGATAAGATTGAGAAGATGAAGGAGCCGGATTTCAGGCTTCTCTCAAAGCGCGAGCTCGCATCTTTTGCATCTAATTACAATCCAGGCGCAGCCAGCCTCATGCTCACAGCCACCAGCAAGAAGGAGTTTGAGAATATCCTGTCTGCCATGAAAGGAGACCTGTTCAGGAACAGCGAGATAAGCAGGCTTGACCTGGGCGCGCATGGCACTCCTTTCACATTCATGGACGGAAGGCAGGTGAAAAGCCTTGCTGCCATGACTGATGCCCTCTCTGTCATCTCTGATGATGAGTTTGCAGCATATGTGAACAGGAAGACCAATGCGATAGCTGAGTGGGCTGTCCAGTTCTCTCCTGAGGTCGCTTCTATGCTTGGGAAGACAAAGACAAAGACTGCTATGATCGCGCTATTGCGTGACATAGAGAAAGAGCATGAGCTGTATAATACTATGCAGATCTAGCGGAGCTCGATTATCCTGTCAGCGATCAGCTGGCCATCTACAACCCTGCCGATGACCCTGACCTTGCTGTTCTCGCTGACTGATCCATTCCCGAAAAGGACGATTGTCGTAGAATCTGTCTGGGATAGGGTGAATGTTGTGGCTTTCTGGCCAGACGATACCTTAGTCACAAGGCCAGTTATTGATACCTGGTTCCCTTCATCGAATTCCATCTTAGAGATAGAGACTTCTTTTGGCGCATAATTAAGGGAGATAAATAAAAGAGAGATAAGCCCTATGGCAGCTACTGCCAGGGCAATTTTTATAAGGTGCGTTTCACTGATCAACTTTCTTCCTGTTCAAGGCATCGTCATACTTGTACACAGCATTTTCAGCCTCGTCCAGTGTCTTCTTATGCGAGCCATCGCAGAATGGCTTCTTCTTTGAGAGGCCGCACATGCACATCCATTTGCTCTCTGTCCCGACCTTGACTTCCATCGGGCCTTTTTCCTTATGTAAAACTATCCTTCCCATTCCGTTCACCTGTTTTTGCTCTTTATCATCTCAAGTATCTTCTCTTTTCCGCTCCACTCGAGAGCCTCTTCAAGGACTTCCTTGATATTCTCTACAGGGATGATCTTTATCTTTGATAGCCTCTCCTTAGGTATGATGATGTCCTTGAGGTTTGTCGCTGGCAGGATGACTGTCTTTATGCCTGCGTCTATCGCAGCCTCGACCTTGCCAGTGACGCCGCCGACAGCGAGTACCTCTCCCCTGACTGAAAGCGATCCTGTCATGGCTATGTCCTGCTTGACAGGCACTTGCTTCAATGCAGAGATTATTGCAGTGGCCATGGCAATGCTGGCTGAGTCGCCTTCCAGTCCATGGACGTTGAGGAATTGTATGTAGATATCATACTTGCCTCTCAGGTCCTCTCCGAAGTATCTCTTCACAAGGGCGGACACATTTGTCACAGACTCTTTTGCAATCTCCTGCAGGCCGCCTGTCGCATAGACGCCAGTCTTGTCATTGCCCGGTACAACCTCTGCCTCGATAGGTATCATCTCTCCTGCAAAAGGAGGGGATGCTCCCATGACAGATAATCCGTTCACTCTTCCTACCTGGGTGCCCGAAGTCCTAATGACATTGTACTCTTTCTTGTAGTCGATCATCTTGTCCACGATCTGCCTTTCCAAGGTCCTTGCGATCTGCTTTGCCCTCAGGACATGGTCAGATGTGACAAGATCTTTGCCTTCTGCCTTTGCAAGGTCTCCAGCAGCCCTGACGACACCGCCTAATTCTCTCAATCTCAATGTGAGGTGGTTCTTCCTGTCTGCCCTTATCCTCGCTTCCTCTATTATCTGATCAACAGCATCCTTGTTGAAGTGAGGTATCTTGCCGTCTCTCTTTATCTCCTGTGCGACAAAGACAGCTATCTTCTCCCTGTTCTCTGGAGTATCGGGCATTGTTGTTTCCATATATACTTCATAGCCGTATCCCCTAATCCTTGACCTGAGCGCAGGATGCATGTTCTTTATCGTGTCAACATTTCCCGCAGCGACAAGGACGTAAGTGCACGGCACAGGCTCTGTCCTGACCATAGCTCCTGCGCTCCTTTCAGACTGTCCTGTGATTGCATATTTCCCTTCCTGCAGTGAAGTTAGTAGGTCCTGCTGTGTCGTAGGCTGCAATGTGGCTATCTCATCTATGAAAAGGACACCCATGTGGGCCTTGTGTATCATTCCAGCAATAACCCTTTCGTGGGATGGCGTACCGAGCCCTCCGCTCTGGAAAGGGTCATGCAGCACGTCTCCTAATAATGCGCCTGCGTGCGCTCCGGTCGCGTCAAGGAAGGGCACCTGTTTCTTCCCGAAATTATCGACAATCACTTTAGGCGACAAGGTCTTGTTTTCCATCTTCTTGCCGAAGTTCATCATGAAGACAAACCCGAACACGAATACCATCCCTGTGACCATGGATGCTGAATATATAATCGCGTTTGCTGTCGGGTTTGTCTTCAT
>JAAXVZ010000137.1 GCA_013335235.1 Nanobdellota archaeon
CCTGCGTTCCTTATCATGTTCTATTATCGGCTTTGCATATCCTCTAACAGGTTCAGCATGGATATTATGAATCACTTCAGGCTCTGACTTCCTTAATTCAGGTATCCATCTCTTGATATAAATTGCTTCTGGGTCAAACCTCTCCTGCTGTGTCCATGGGTTGAATATCCTGAATTTCGTGTCGACACCGCAGCCAGCTGCCCACTGCCAGTTCCCGTTATTCACAGAAGGGTCATAGTCTACCAACTTTGACGCAAAGTATCTCTCCCCGTCTCTCCAATCAATGTGCAGGTCCTTTGTCAAAAACGAGGCGACAACCATCCTCACCCTGTTATGCATGAATCCTGTTGCATTGAGTTCACGCATCCCTGCATCCACAATAGGGAAACCTGTCTGTCCTTTTTCCCAAGCCTCTAAATGGCTGGAGTCATATTGCCATCGCATCTCCTTGTCATGCAACGGCTTTCCGAAGACATATGGGAAATGATATGCCACATATGTAAAGAAATCTCTCCAATAAAGCTGACGAAGAAGCTCACATTCACCTAGCTGAGATCTTATCGCATAGTACACCTCGCGTATAGAGCAAGTCCCGAATTTATTATGTGCAGAGAGTCCTGTAGTTCCTTCTAATGCAGGGATATCCTTCTCACTGGCATACTTCTCAAATTTTTTCAGGCCAGACAGGATCCCAAGGCAGTTCTTCCTGCCGCCATGCACATATAGTTCCTTATTTTTTATGAACTCTATCTTTTCACACTCTAGCGCGCCATCGATATCTTTTCCAAGATAGTTCGTGAAAGAGTTCTTCTTCGGAACTTCGATTTCTACCAGCTTCGCTTTATTATAGAATGGAGTAAATACTTTGTAAGGTGTCCCCTGCCCTGTCCTCACTTTCTCTGGCTCTGTCAAAAGGTAATCAAAGGAGCTGTCAAAATATATCCCGGCAGTATCGCATGCTTCCTTTATTCCCTTATCCCGTCGTATAGAATACGGTGTATAATCCGTGTTCACATACACAGCACCGACACCAGTCTTCGCAAGCCTCTTGATTGCAGCCTCAGGCGTCTCCTTGAACACAAACAGCCTTGATTTTCTTTTCTTGAGCTCACTATTCAATTCTATGAGAGACTCTGCCATGAACTGGAAAGCGTTTGCTGAGAAATACTTGCTATCCCTGACTTTCGGGTCCAGGAAAAAGCAGCACGCCACTTTCTCAGACTCTTTTAGCGCTTTCAAGAGCCCGGTGTTATCCTCGAGCCTCAGGTCTCTCCTGAATATGAATGCCGCAAGCTTATGCATCTGGCCAATGAAGCAGGCCAAGTTTAAATAATTTCCACCATGCTTGAACCTAACCTAACTTATTTATATTAGGGCACCTGATTATGCAATATGAATAAGAAAGCCATCCTTGTCATCGGCCCTGGGTTAGTTTTGATAAACTTCTTTGCCCTGCTTTTCGGGGCATTGAAAGTCATGACCGCGTTCGGCCTTGTCTCCGGGATCCTGTTCAGGAAGGAGCTGACAAAAAAGGAGATACTTGTCAAGGCAGGGCTAATCTCCTTGCTGATTGTGGCAACTATCACTGCTGTCCATTTCATGATCGGCCCTTTAGGCAACCATCATCTGTTCATGCTGATCGCATCTGCCCCTTTTTTCACAATGCTCTCGCTCCTGTCGTGGAACTCATATAAGAATAATTTCAGGATGGCGCTTCTGGAGTCGTTGCTTGTGACATTGATCTTCATTGTGATATCACAGATGGGGGTGGCGCTTGCAAGATGGTGAGCCTGATACAGACAGAGAACACTGACCTTGTGAAAGACCCCACAAGATTGACAGTCTCTATGTTCGATGAGGTATTCAATTACTGGCTTGAAAAATGGTATGCGGAACTTGGCATTTCAGGCAGCGTCACTGAAAAATACCTCTATGTAGATGAGGGAAGGCTAATGTTCGATTCAGCAGTCCATGCAAAGCTCACGCACCCGGGGAACATCTTCACCCAGATCCTCAGGTCAGCGAAGGTCGCAAAAGCCCTGACAGACGCATTCTCCCAATATGATCCAAAGCAATATGACATATACTATCAATTGAACATAGTAAAAAAAGCATCAAAAGAGCTGGATGCCAAGGGATTTGAAGATGACTGGGAAAAGCTCATAGAGTGTTTCAGGTACGCAGTCCTCGCAGGATTGCTTGTTCAGTATAGGCTCTCAGGCCTTGTCAAAAAAGAGCTGTGTGAAGACCTTGCGGCAGCAAGGTACAACTCACTGCTTGATTTCCATGAAAAAAAGATAACCAAGACAGAGTTTGACATGCATTATGGTTTCTACTCAGAAAAAGACTATGAGTTCGCGTGCCCAAGATACAGTGAGGTCTCTTCCCTGACCTGCCCAATCGCAAGGATGGAGCCAAACCGCAGCTACGCAAATATCAGGGACCATGCGAAGTCCAGGGTGATAAAGATGGTCGCGCTCCTCAGGCACAGACTTCTTGGGACAGATGACCCGGGCATCTTCAACAGATCAAAGGAAGAGCTCTTAGGCATGGCAAATAAAGAGAAGGCAGAGGCAAAGGTCTCCTCCTCTAGCCAAAGCTGCAAAGGAGTCAGGCTTTCAGGCAAAGGCGTTGTCACAGCAAAAGCGTGCATAGTCAGGAGCGAGGAAGACTACCGCAAGGTCTCCAAAGGAGATATTATTGTTACAGACATACTCTCGCCAAACCTGGTTGTCCTCTTTCCATTGATAAGAGGGATAGTTGCAGAGACAGGCAGCAGCATGTCACACGCAGCGATAGTCGCAAGAGAGCGCGATCTTCCAGTCCTTGGCCAAGTGAAAGACGCAGTCAAGTTAGTAGAATCCCATGACACAATCACAGTTGATTTTGACGAGTGCAAATTAGTTCTTGATTAGATTATCCTGTCTGTCATGACAGCCTTCCCGCCGCCTTTGCTCACTAGCCTTTTCCCATCGAAGATGTAAGTGATCTCAACATCGAAAACCAGCTCTTCTCCGACAGCAAGGCCTGTCATGAGGCACTCTCCGTCAGGGTGCTCAGGAGAGATTATGAATGAGATTGCGCTCTGGCCCTCTATCTGCTCATAATAGTCCAGCTCTCCATTTATCTCGGGCTTGATGAAGATGCACTTCTTCCCGCCTTTCTTTGAGATAGTTATGTCCTGGATGAACAAAGTCTCATCTACATTGTTCCCGAAAGTTATCGCAAAGCCGTTCACACCGGCTTTTGGCTCAAAGCAGCTTAACGGAGACTCCATATAGCAGTCTTTTGTCGGCCAGTATTTCACTGCAAGGAAGACAGACAGGCCCAGGCCGAGAATCCCAACAAATGCCATTGCCAAGAGTTTCTTATCCATGTCCTTTGTTGAAGCTATAGCAACTTATAAATATTAATATTGCTAAAACCACTGCATGAAAAAGGAATTCTTGCTAATATTGCTGATTTTAGTGTCATCGTGCACCACAGAACAGTCTAACTTTGTCCGCACAGACAGGGTGCCTGGCGGGGGCTGGTGCTGCTATCAATATCTGGACAGCATCAATGATACAGATTTCAAGACAGAGCTGATCAGCCAGAGCAAGGATACTCCAGTATGCTGCGATTACGCAGAGGACAGGGAAGACTGCCTGGCTTGCTATAACTCGAAGCCTCAGGGAAATATTGGGGTGAGATACACGCCAAGCCCATTGGATCTGGCGCTTTTCATAATGCTTCTGCTCAGCCTGTTCCTGACGCCTCTTCTGTGGCTGGTATCGCTTATCATCACAGTGATCCATCTGGTGAAGAGAGTTATCTCAAAGCGCGTAATCATAGGGTTCTGGGCCGCGAGCATAGCGATGCTGGTCCTGACAGTCTTGCTTATATTGTCAAGGGGGATATGAATGAAAAAAGCGCTGTTCCTGGTGGTGTTGCTGCTGCTCTCATCCTGCGGGCTTCCTTCCAATTCAAAGATGCAGATTAGCGACGCAAGCGATATGGTCAAGATACCTGAGCCGAATTCGTGCTGTCTCCCCTACATCCAGAATATCACAGACAAGGCCCAGAAGATGAAGATAATGGAAGACAGCATATCCTCGCCTGTTTGCTGCGATTATGCGCAGGACAAGGAGGCTTGTCTTCAATGTTTTAACTCAAGGCAGCAGGATGGAGTCAGATTTGACTATAGGTACAGGCCAAGCGGATTAGAGCTGGCAGTGATGGTCCTTGCGATGGTGTTCCTTTTCCTGACGCCCTTGCTTTGGCTTATCACGTTAGTCCTCACGGCAATTCACTTGCTGAAGAAAGTCATCTCACGGCGCATGATTATCGGTCTCTGGATATTATCAGGCGTGCTGCTGCTCGCAACTGTCCTGCTGTTGGCATTCAGGAGGTTCTGATTTTTTCCTGTTATTAGCTAATTTTGAAGTCAAGTTTATTAACTCCATTTTTTTGTCTTATCATTATGTTCTGGTACTTCGAATTTGGGTTTGGCCTGATCTTCCTCATGGCCCTGATGTTTTCCAGGGG
>JAAXVZ010000138.1 GCA_013335235.1 Nanobdellota archaeon
AAGAGGTTCTTGTCGTGCCTGACTGCCCTTGTGACATACTTATCATATGAGATGAGCGAGTGCCTCCTGTCATAGACTTCTATTTTTTCCTTTTCTAATAGATATAATCCTTCTATAAGTGAAAGCTGGAGCCTTCCTTCCTCTGTAAGCTCACCAAACCGAGAAGAATTATAGAGTTCCCTTGCAGCATCAGACTCTTCACAGATTATAAGGCTATCATAGAATATAGATTTGACTTTATCGTTTTTTTGGCTCATCACAACAGATTATAATGCAAGATTTATAAAAATTGCCTTATTCTTAAGAGGATATGGATATAATCTTCCTAGGAACAAGCTGCATGGTGCCGACAAAAGAGAGGAACCACCAGGCAATCTTTGTTAGCCGAGGCACTGAAGGCCTGCTCTTTGATTGCGGGGAAGGAACGCAAAGGCAGTTCAAGATAGCCGGCATAAAAATAACCAAGATAACTAAAATTTTCATCTCGCACTGGCATGGGGACCATGTGCTTGGGCTGCCAGGGTTATTGCAGACACTAAATGCTTCAGATTATGAAGGAAGGCTCGAGATATACGGCCCAAAAGGGACGCAGAAATATTTTGAAAGCATGTTTTCAGCGTTTTCTTTCAAGATTGGGTTTGAGCACATAATAAGGGAAATAACCGCAAAAACACAATTATCTTTCCTGGACTTCAGGATAGATGCAGACCTGCTGGACCACTCTGTCCCTTGCCTAGGCTATTCGTTGACAGAGACAGATAGAAGGAGGATAAAGCTTCCAGTAGTAAAGAAGCTAGGCATACCTGAAGGTCCGCTCTTAGGAGAGCTCCAAGATGGGAGAACAATTGTCTGGAAAGGAAAAGAAGTAGCTCCAGATGAGGTGACTTATATTGTAAAAGGAAAGAAGGTTGCAGTGATACTGGATACTGTGCTGTGTAACCCTGCAGTCGACCTTGCTAAGGATGCAGACCTCTTGATATGCGAATCTGTGTACACGCCTGATTTGATATCAAAGGCAGAGGAATACAAGCACATGACAACAACACAGGCTGCTGCCCTTGCAAACCAGGCAGGCGTAAAAAAGCTGATATTGACTCATTTCTCGCAGAGATACAAGACCGGCCAGGAAGTGATAGATGAAGCAGCGCCGCATTTTTCAGAAGTTGTTGCAGCATTTGATTTCATGAAACTCAAGCTGTAGAAACGTTTATAATATTTCTTCCAATCAATATAGGCAATGATTGATAAGAACCAGGTCCTCGCATTAGTGAAAGCGAGAGGGCCAATAATACCGAGAGATGTCGTGAAGATACTAGGTGGAGACACATTTTTTACCGGGGCATTCCTTAGCACGCTTGTAGACAGCAAAGAGATCAAGATAAGCAGCGCAAAGATTGGTGGAAGCCCGGTATATTATGTTGAAGGCCAGGAGCAGAAGCTCGAGATATTGTATAAGTTCCTTAATGAGAAAGACAAGAGATCTTATGATCTGTTGAAGCAGCTCAAAATCATTAGGGACAGTGAGGCAGAGCCCCTCCTCAGGGTCTCTCTTAGGAATATTAAGGATTTTGCGAAACCGATTGAAGTGACCTTGGGTGGAACAAAAGAGATATTCTGGAGATGGTATCTTATCCCGGTCCAGGAAGCAGAGAGACAGATCAGGAACCAGCTTTCTCCTCAACCAGCATTACAGGAAAAACCTAGGGAGCAAGATATCCAGCAAAAAGTAGAGGTTATGCCTGTGCAGCCTCAGCCTGAATCTACACCTATAATCAAGGAAGCGGCACGTGAAGAAAGACAGGAGACAATTGTGCAAAAGCTAGAGCCTGTTATTGAAATAACAAAAGAGCAAAAACCGGCCCAGGAAAAAAAAGATCCTGTGCCAAAACCTGTAAAACAACAATCAGAAAAAAGAGACAAATCGATAGAAGAATCAGATTTATTCCTAAAAGTCAAATCCAAATTTACAGAAAAAGGGATAGAGATATTGAGTACAGATACATTGAGGAAGAACACAGACATTGAGATGGTTATATTGGTTCCAAGCCCTGTCGGAAAGCTCAGGTATTTCTGCAAGATAAGGGATAAGAAGAAAAGCAACGACAAGGACATAAGCTCTGTGTTCGTCCAGGCGCAGATGAAAAAATTACCAGCATTATATGTGACAACAGGAGATGTTACTAAAAAAGCGCTTGATATGCTTGAGACAGAATTCAGGTTGGTGACAATCCTGAAGATATAATATGGGAGCAAAACTGGGGGATCTGATTGTTGGAGAAGAGATTTCTTTAGATTCATTATCCGGGAAAAAGATTGCGGTCGATGCGTATAACACGCTCTACCAATTCTTGACAACAATAAGGCAGCAGGACGGGACACCCTTGATGGATAGGTCTGGCAGGATCACAAGCCATCTATCTGGACTGTTTTTCAGGACATCGCGTCTCCTGAAAGCAGGGATAAAGCCCGCATTTGTATTTGACGGAAAAGCACCAGAACTGAAGCGCCAGGAACGGCAGAGAAGGTCAGAACTGAAGAAAGACGCTCTTGAAAAATATAAAGAAGCAGAGGCAGAAGGTGATGTCGAACTCATGAGAAAGTATGCTTCCAGGACAGCTACACTGACAGCCCAGATGATTGAAGAATCAAAAGAGCTTATTTCCTTGATGGGCCTGCCTATAATTGATGCCCCTTCTGAAGGAGAGGCGCAGGCTGCTCATCTGGTAAAGAAAGGAGAGTTCTATGCTGTCGCAAGCCAGGATACAGATAGTCTCTTGTTTGGTGCAACGAGAATCATCAGAAACCTTTCAGTCTCCAATAAGAAAAAAAAAGGGGTCACATATGTAAGTGTTGACCCTGAGAAAATAGAGCTCTCAAACGTATTAATACAAAATAAACTTGACCAGTCGCAACTCATAGTCCTTGCAATACTATGCGGTACAGATTTTAACATAGGCGGGATTAAAGGGATAGGCCCTAAAAAAGCCTTGGCACTACTATCAAAGTTTGACCATTCATTTGATACTCTATTTGAGGAAGTGAAATGGAAGGAGCATTTCACAACAGACTGGAAAGAGATATACTCTATTTTTGAGCATATACCCGTGACAGACGAATATGAGCTAAAATGGTCTCCTATATCCCATGCAGCACTCAAAGAATATCTTATCGCGCATGATTTCTCAGAAGAGAGAATCGAATCCAGCCTCTCCGAACTAACAAAGAAACAGTCTCAGAGGGGGCTGTCTGATTTTTTCTGACAAACGTTTTTTAAATAAAAACCCAATACAAAATCAAATGATCCTCAGGGTTCCGTTAAACAAGGCACAGGAAGCGCTCACAGAGCTAAAGCCATACTATGATAGTAGATATAAAACAAAACGAGAAGACGGATTCCTCTTTATTCCACTCATAAACAAAGTAAAGCAGGAATTTGGAGTGTATGTAAAAGAAGACCTTACGCCAGCAAAGCACCACCAGAGGTATCAAGAGGCACTGCAAGGGAAACTAACAGAAGAAGAGTTGGAAATGCTTCCGACTTCTTTTGAGATTGTTGGCGATATACTCATATTGGACCTACCAGATGGACTGAAGCCAAAAAAGAGGGATATAGGTGCAGCGCTTCTTGCAGCAAACAAGAACATAAAGACAATATTGATGAAGACGGGTCAGCACGAAGGGGAGTTCAGGACAATCAAGCTGGAGTGCATCGCTGGAGAAGATAAGCGTGAGACAATACATAAAGAGAACAATATCCGGTTGAAGCTTGATGTCGAGCAGGTATATTTTTCCGCAAGATCTTCAACTGAAAGGAAAAGGATATGCAGTCAAGTGAAAAAAGGAGAGAACGTCCTGGTCATGTTTTCAGGTTGTGGCCCTTTCACGATGTCTATCGCCAAGAACACAGACGCTCGTAATGTTGTCGGTGTAGAAAAAAACCCGATTGGTCATAAGTACGCATTAGAGAACGCGAGGCTGAATAAAATCAAATGCGACTCGCGTTGTGGGGATGTAAGGGATGTTGTGCCGACGCTTGGGAAATTTGACAGGATACTGATGCCTCTTCCCAAAGACGCAGACACGTTCCTTGACACAGCATTCCTTGCAGCAAAGAAAGGGACAATGATTCACATGTATGATTTTGAGCATGAATCAGAAACAGAGAAAGCATGGGAAAAGGTTGTTCAAGCCGCAGATAAAGAAAAGATTTGCTGTAAGCACATCCAGACAGTGAAATGCGGCCAGTATTCTCCTGGCAAGTTCAGGTTATGTGTCGATTTCCAAGTGTTATAGTTCTTTAAAAAAAGGTGTACGCTCCGCAGTTACTACCTTAGGTCATTTCCCGTAGGATACCTGGGTGTTCACATCGTCATTACGTACAAAGGAGAGTAACTAGGCGTTATATATAATGCTATCCGAACATATGTGAGAAATCATCTGTTTCGTTGGCTTCGTCTTCTTTGACCTTCACTATCGCTTTCAGGAAATCAGACTCTTTTACTCTTGTCCTGTCT
>JAAXVZ010000139.1 GCA_013335235.1 Nanobdellota archaeon
GGTTAATTTGTTTTAGTTCCACATTTTTATCATTGATAAGCAGCGCTCTAATCTCAACCCGTCCCTTGACAATCGCTACAATCAGGTTCCCATCTGGGCCTATCATACAGATGCTTTTCACCAGATCTTCAGCATTCACGTTTGCAGCCTTTGCAGCATCTTCGACAGTATGGCATGACATAGTGAAGCTGAGATGTTCTGCATGGACATTATTACCTTGCATGAATTTTTTGAGCTTGTCTTCGTACTGCTTCATTAGGGAAAAGAGAGGGAGATAGGATTTAAAGGTGACGGGTTGAGATTAGAGCGCTGCTTATCAATGATAAAAATGTGGAACTAAAACAAATTAACCCTATCGACAACACTCGACGCCACTAGGTTGAATATCAGTATGACGATGACCGCGACTATAGCGTAAAGCGTTCCGCTCTTCTTGAAATTGACACCTAACAGATATTTCTCATTCAAGGGGTCATATCCATTCTGGATTATGTTCAGCATGCCTGTTAAGAGATACGCTATCTCAACGATGTACATGCCGACGACCATCTGGAAATAGAAAGTAGGGAGGCTTGCCTTGAACATATCGACAATGCCCTGAGGGCCGCCCTGGGACGCTGTCGCATCGCCACCCATCGCTGCCAGCTGGTCACTCAGTTTTGTGAGGATTGTCGTAATCATCGAAGTCAGCCCTATGACTATTCCCGCGATCATAGGCGCCAGGAAATTTATCTGTGAGCTCATGCTGCCGGTTATCTCTGACATGAGGTCTTTCAGCCTCTCATCTACCCTATGCATCTCTTTGATATATGTCGAGATGTTTATCAAGGCCTCTGATGCGACATCCGGCCCTTTTTTCGCGCTCTCGACAAAGACCTTCATCGAGCTTTCTATTAGCGATGAAGGGTATTTATTGATCGCACCATACCTTGGATCAAAGATGGCATCCTCGACACCCATGCCCAGCTGCGACAGGTTTATCGTTACGATATCAAAAAATTTTCCAGAGACTGTATTCTCCATGACTTCCGCAACCCTTGAGAACGCGATCTCCGCAGGCAGGCCGTCACCCAACCTGTTCCCAAGCTGGAAAAGCGCTGAGGCAAACTCTTCCTCAAGCTCCTTTGTCCTTTCCCTAATATCCATCAGCCGCTTGGTGGAGGTATTGTAATAGAATCCCAGAGCTAGCGCTATGCCAAGTGGCGCGACTATGCTGATTATTGTCGCACCCAATCCATACGGCCCGACAGGGCCGGCCTCTGTATCCTTATACTGAAGGAAAGCGAAAGTCGGCGCTGTGTCGTTCCGGACAGAAAATATCACCTCAGGCCCTTTGCTATCCGGGTAGAATACAATATCAAAATATTCTTTCCTATACTCAAAATAGCTATGCAGCAGGAGCGGGCTCAGGCCGATCACAAGTGATATGACAATCAGGATGTATGTGATCCACTTCGGGCTCATTGTGTATGTCTTCCCGAAGAATTTCAGGTCAAGGAGGCTGAATTTCTTTAGCTCTGGATTGACTTCTGTAATATCGGCCTGCCCATAACCGGATGGCCTTGTGGCGAGGATGTTTTTCCCAAGGTACCACACCAGGACAGGAAGGAAGAAATTGTATATTGCTGAGATATGATACCACTCCACCCCGCCCATGAAAGCGACTACAAGTGGCAGGATGACCAATCCAAGTATAGGCAGGATGACTCCAAGCATATGGAGCATGGTGATAGGGCCTTTCAGGTTCTGTGCATAATGCAGCATCTTCTCATATGTCGCTTCAAGTATGAGCGACATTGCCTTCTCAAGAGAGGCGAGCCTCTTCTTCTCTACAGGCTCGTAAAGCGATGATTCTATGAGGTGCATGCTCTCGACAAATTCCATTGAATAGTTTTTCCATCCCGCAAGGTAGTTCTCCAAAGCGTCCCTGACAGAAGGATATTTGAAAGTCTCTATGTCCCAGATGATCTTCTTGAAGTCCACTGATAATGGCGGTGTGAGATGGTCAGATGTGAATTTTATAGCTAGCTCAAGGTTCGATGTGTGCCTCATATACGACACGACATAGAATATAGACAGCACCATCTGATTGCTCGCGCGAAGCCTCCAGCTTGACGCAAACAGCATAGGCAGGGTCGATAGCGGGATTATCAGCATCAGGCATGAGAATATGATGACACCGACAAAGAAGCCAAGCCCCTTATCCCCGAAGGCAAAACTCAGGATAAATGCGATCAGGAGCAGGCTGATCATAAGGACTATTGGAAATATAAGGGAGAAGGAGGTGACTGCATTAGGGGTCGTGTTGAGATGGCATGTCTCAAGTGCCTCCTTTAGCGCCTCCTCTTTTTTCTTGTCAGGCTTTATATCTACTATATTGCCGAAGGTATTGCATCCTTTTTCATAAAGAGAGAAGTGCGTCGGAAGTATCTCATTCTTGAATTCCTGGAACTCTTTGGTCCTGACCTCATCCGGATTCTTATATCTATTAGCAAACCCGCTGATCTCCTTTTTTATCTCTTCCTCAGACAGACCCATCCAGTAACCCTCTTTTGTGCCATATCAAGAGCCAGCGATATAAAATGGTTTCGGATTGTGGACTTAAGAAAAAGACATAAAAAAACAATTAAGAAAAAATCAGATAAGCTCTCCTAGCTCAATTAAGCCTGGGTCACTAGAATCCACTCCCAAGTCTTTTGCAGTGCCTTCCATATCAGTAGGGACTGGTTCTCCAAGATCTCCAAGATCAACTAGGCCAGAGTCAGCTGGAGCGATGCCGGTATCAACAGCAGTATCCTCGATCGTGTCTTGGCCTTTGATGATATTGACATCATCTATGTCATTCACGTTCTTGGTGCCGCAACCTGTGAGAGCAAAAGCTGCTGCGATAAATATCGCAAATAGGAATATGCTTTTTTTCATTTTATTCCGCTCTTGTGCTATCATCTTAGTTGGTCCTATCAGTCTTGTTGCTCCTTCTTTGGCCAGCCTTGTCTAGTCTCTCTTTCATCCTATCCTGAAATTCTGAAAGCCTCTCTTGCATATTATTCTTCCGTTCAGACATCCTGGCTTCAAAAGCTGCCCTTCTCTCAGCGAATCTTGCCTGGAAAAGGCTTTTTATCTCCTCTCTTTTCTCTTGCATGCTCGCCTTGAACTCTGACCTTTTTGCAGCCATATCTTCTCTGACCTGTTCGTTCATCTCCTTGACTTCGGACTTGAGCTCTTCTTTCTGCTCAGGTGTCAATTCGCTGATGGCCTTCTTTATTATCTCTTTTGCCTCTTCCTTGGTCATCTCTCCATTCTTGACCTTCTCCATTATATCCTGGTCCTCTAATCCGAGCGCCTCTAAAAGTGAGGATATCCTTCTCATATACATAGTATCTTTCATATCTTCGAGCCTTGACTCGATCTCAGCTTTCCTGAGCTCTCGTATCTCCTGTATCCTCTCCTTGATTGCGTCTATCTTCACTTTTGTCGTTGCATTGTAAAGTGATTTCCTGAAATCCTGGGAAAGTGTTATCGCTTCCTTCTTTGCTGCAACAAACTCTGCAGCCATCTCTTCAGGTGTTCCTGTAGGGACCATTGCCTGGACCCTCTCCAATAGAAGCTCCATCTTGACTACATAGCCTTCAAGCTCTTCCATGGCTTCATCAGAGACATTGATCTCTGAAAGTATGTCCTTTGCATGCTCGATCTGGTTCTCTAATGATAATTCAAGCTGATCAAGCCTGTATTCTGCGCCAGGCGGCGTGCTCATTGTCTCTATCTCTTGCTCTATCTCTGCATCTGTTGTCTCTGATGGATCTTCTTCTGCAACCGCAAAACTCGCTAGGGTTAGCAAAAGCATCCCGAGAACAAAGATGCTCATTATTTTTTTCATTTCTTTTCCTCCGAACTTGTCAGTTCATGGATTAGTAAGGCGGAACAACATAATATATTTGCCCGGAACTACCCGGAACAAGATGAAACGACTTTGCTATCTCAAACATATCTTATTGCTCATGCCTATCTCTGTCTTGTCTATTATCCCTTTGCGCTCAAGGCTTGCTATGTTCCTATGGAGCGATGCTTTGGGAAGATTTGTTTTCCTCTCGAGCTCGGCCTGTGTCATGCAGCCATGATTTTTCTGCAAGAGCGTGATTATCATGAATTCTCTATCAGAGAACTTATCTTTGTGATATTTTTTTACAGGCTTTTTTTTCTTGAGGAAGATCCAGATTAAAAAAACTAGGATAGCTATAGCGCCGGCAAACATCAAAAATAGGTGGCTCTCTTCTATGAGCTCCTGCTTATATTGTATAGTTATCTTGAAAGGCCTGTCTGTCACATGGCCTGTTATCTTGAACCCATCCTTGCTCTCAAAAGACTCGACTGCATATACTCCCAAGTAATTTATCACTGTGTTTTTAGGCAGGTTCAATTGATAAGTATATTCCGTAAACTTCTCTTGCGTCGATAGGTCAAGAAGCCAGTAGCCATTTTCTTTTGCTGTAAGATTATCATATACACCATTT
>JAAXVZ010000140.1 GCA_013335235.1 Nanobdellota archaeon
AACTCCAGGCCTGCTGTCTCATCTAGTCCGAACATGATGTTCATGCACTGCACTGCCTGGCCTGCAGCGCCTTTCATAAGATTATCAAGAGCAGTGATTACGACAAGCCTCTGCATGTTCTCATCTAATTCAAAACCAATATCGCAATAGTTTGTGCCCCAGAGTATTTTCGGCTCAGGATATCTGTAGATCCCCTGCTTCTCTTTCACGAACCTGATGAACGGCTCGTTACCGTAAACTTCACGCAAGAGTTTCCAGATCTCCTTGTCTTCAAACTTCCTTTTTAGAGAAAGGTGGCTTGTCATCAGGATCCCTCTGACAAGGCCGACAGAGGTTGCTGAGAAGCCGAAATATGGGACATCAAGGTATTCTGTGACTTCTGCCATGTGCCTGTGGCCTGTCGGCATATACGAACGGAGGCAGTCATTCCTCTCAGGATGATGGCTTCCTTCAGTTGACTTGTTGCCGCCTTCAGAGGAGCCATTCTTCACTTCGACTATTGTCCTCTCTGGCTCTATTATCCCTGCCTTCACAAAGGGATATAATCCAAGTATAGTCGCTGTAGCATTGCAGCCTGCAGCAGCTACATAGCTCGCATTCCGTATCTTCTCCCTGTTGATCTCAGGAAGGCCGTAGACAAATTTCTCAAGCAGGTCCTTTCTCGGATGAGGGTGACCATACCATCTCTCATATGCGCCTTCATTATGCAGCCTGAAATCAGAGCCTTTGTCGATTATCTTTTTTGTCTTTGACATCAGGTATTCCATCTTATTGGAAGAGACCCCATGCGGCAGGCCGAGGAACATCACATCGACCTCTTCAAGAGCGTTGATAGAAGAGAACTTCAGCATCGTCTTTTTCCTGAGGTTCGGATGCACCTGGTGGATGAATTTCCCTACATTAGACTCTGACGTCGCCTGGACTACTTCTACCTCTGGATGAGAGAGCAGCAGCCTTAGTGATTCACCACCGACATAACCTGATGCGCCTATAATAGACGCGCGGATACGAGTCATCTTGCTGCCTCCAAAACATAATCTATCATCAGCTTAGGAATGTTAACTCCTGTTGTTGTGATCGAGTTTCTGAAATCCATCTCTGTTTTTACAAAAAACAGAGGACAAAAAACTGCGCTCATCGCGCATGCTCGCCCTGCTCGCAGATTCATTTTGCTGCCTCCAAAACATAATCTATCATCAGCTTAGGGATATTCACACCAGTAGTAGTTATCGAGTTCCTGAACTCCATGGTATGGTTTACTTCATTCACTGTCAGCCCTGATTCTGTCTCAAAGAGATCCATAGCCAGAAGCCCTCCGCCTACGGTTTTCGAGACATTCCTGCAAAGCTCATCAATCTCTTTTGTGACTGGGCAGTTTGTCGCGACACCGCCTCTTGCAGTGTTTGTTATCCAGTGCCCGCTTGTCCTATAGATTGCGCAGATAGTCTTTCCGCCGACTGAAAATGCCCTTATGTCCCTTCCAGGCTTCTTCACATATTCCTGTATGTAAAACACTGAATGGTTCACACCAAGGCTTGACTTGTGCTCGATTATGGATTCAGCCTGCTCCCTGTTCTCTGCCTTCGCGATAAGCCTGCCCCATGAACCTACAACAGGCTTCAGGACGCAAGGGTAGCCGATGGCATCACATGCCGCAAGAGCAGATTCTTCTGAGAACGCCATCATGACTTTTGGCGTCGGGATATTGTTGGAGACGAGGGCCTGGCTAGTGACATACTTGTCTCCGCAGATCTCAGCAGTCTTTGAACTGTTGACAACATGAATCCCCTGCGCCTCAAAAAGCCGTGAGATATAGAGTCCTCTTGAGTATGAGACGCTCCTTTCCAAGAGCACATCGACTTCATATTTTTTCTTGGATATATCAAACCATTCGATATTATCATCTATCTTCACGACATCGACATTCCTTGACCTGAGTTCATCAAGCAAAAGTTTCTCTTCAACCCTTAGTTTTGTGAATAGGAACCCGACTCTCATCTCATCTCCTCCAGCACAGCATCGCCTGCCTGCTCGCAAGTCAGGCTTCCGCCAAGATCTGCTGTGACTTTGTTTTTCCTGATGCATTCTATGACTGCATCCTCTATCTTCTTTGCGCTTTCATGTTTCCCAAGATGCTCTAGCATCATCTTTGCAGCAAGTATAGTCGCAAGAGGGTTTGCGCTGTTCTTGCCAGCGTGTTTTGGCGCAGAGCCGTGCACAGGCTCAAAAACTGAAATCTTCTTTCCGATGTTGCCTGAATATGCAAGGCCAAGGCCGCCGACCAGCATGCATGCCTCATCGCTCAATATGTCTCCGAACATGTTTGTTGTCACAAGCACATCAAATGATTCAGGGCTGCGGATAAGCTGCATTGCGCAAGCATCAACAATCATCTCATCTAATGGTATGTCCTTATTCTCATCAGCTATCTCAAATGCTATCTTCCTGAACAGCCCGCAAGCAGCCCTTACAACATTCGCCTTGTGGACACAAGTGACTTTCTTATAGCCCTGCGACCTTGCAAGAGAAAACGCATATCTTATGATGCGCTCGCTGGCCTTCCTTGTTATCACCATCTCATTTATCGCCCTGTCGCCATTGTCTTCGACTCTTTCTATTCCTGAGTACAGGTCTTCTGTGTTCTCTCTCACTATGACCATGTTGATCCCTGGCCTTGATATCTGGTGAGGGATGCTTTTTATCGGCCTGATGTTTGCATATAAGTTGAAATGCCTCCTGAGCTTCAGTATGGCTGAACTGTAATTCTCTATATTAGGCGGAGTTGTTACTGCACCAAAAAGTGTCGCGTCACAGCTTGAGACTTTTCTTAATGTCTCCTCAGGCAGGTTGTTGCCAGACTTTGTGTAGTATTCATATCCTATGTCACCATAGATCAGCTCTATGCAAGGCTCTGTTTTCTTTAGTACTTTCACTGCTTCCCTGCATACCTCAGGACCGATTCCGTCTCCTGGCAAAACGCAGATTCTCATTGCAGTTCCTCTATATCATGCTCTCGCAGGAATTTCACAATCCCGCCTGCCGCGACTATCTTCGAGACAAAACCAGGAAGCGGTTTTAGGCGCAAGGTCAGGTTTTTTGTCTTGTCAGTCAGAATACCTGCTTCAATATCTGCCTCTACCTCATCTCCCTCTTCTATTTCTGCTGTGTCGCATTCCAGGACAGGAAGACCTATATTCACAGCGTTCCTGAAAAAGATGCGCGCATATGATTTTGCTATTACAACTGCGCCTGTGCCTTTTATCGCAATCGGCGCATGCTCCCTGGAAGAGCCGCATCCGAAATTCTGGCCGGCAACAATTATGTCACCTGACTTTATGTTTCCGGGAAGGTCTTTCCTGACTTCGCAAAAAACATTTTTCGCAAGCTCTTTTTCATCTATAGTTATATTGAATCTCGCAGGAATTATCTCGTCAGTATTCACATTATCTCCAAATTTCCAGACGCGTGCCATCATAGTCTCCGAGGGACTTGGGCCACTGCCCAATGTCGCTCCTCTTGCTCCGAATGCTTCCCTGAAGCGTTCTCTGTATTCACATTATCTCCAAATTTCCAGACGCGTGCCATCATAAGTACCTCCTTGGGTCAGCGATCTTCCCTTCTATCGCAGTCGCGGCAGCAGCTGCCGGGCTTCCAAGATATATCTCTGCCTCAGGAGAACCCATCCTTCCGATGAAGTTCCTGTTCATTGTTGTAAAAGAACGCTCTTTAGAGGCAAGTATCCCGCCATGCCTTCCTATGCAAGCGCCGCATCCCGGTATTCCTATTGTGCAGCCAGCATCATGGAATATCTTTATCAAACCATTTTCAACCGCTTTCTCATATATCTTATTTGAGGCAGGCGTGACAATAGTGCGTGTGTACCTGTCCACTTTTTTCCCATCCAGGACAGAGGCTGCAATAACAAGATCTTCATACCTTCCGTTTGTGCAAGTGCCGATGAAAACCTGGTCTATCGCAAGGCCTTCTACCTCAACCAAATCTTTCACATTGTCGACATCTGGATGGCACGCTACTTGCGGAACTATCTTTGACGCATCTATCCTCAGCTCTTTTTCATAGACAGGGCTAACGGGTCTTATTATCTGGAAATCTCCTGATGCGCGCGTCTCCTGCCTCAGGAACCTCAGTGTCTTCTCGTCAGCTGCAATAAGCCCGCATTTCGCTCCTATCTCAGTTGAGATGTTTGAGAAGATTATCCGCTCATGCATCGGCAGCTCATCTATCAGCTGGCCTGAGAACTCTACTGCCTTGTACGTCGCTCCGTCCATCCCGAGCTTTCCTGCGATATACAGCATGACGTCTTTTGCATAGACGCCTTTCTGCAGTTTCCCATCTATCCTGATGGAAATTGTCTCAGGCACCCTGAACCAGGCTTTGCCTGTAGCCCAGGCAACACCTATCTCTGATGAACCAAGGCCTGTCGAGAAGCATCCGAAAGCGCCATAAGTATTTGTATGCGAGTCAGCTCCGATTATGACAGCTCCTG
>JAAXVZ010000141.1 GCA_013335235.1 Nanobdellota archaeon
TATCATAAAATAATACTGTTCCGTCTTCAGCAGTAGCGAACATCTAAATTTCAGAATCACCAGATGTTATAAACCTTTATCCAGAGATTCCCGAACGAATTTGGATAGGCCAGGCATACTTTTCTCTGGGTCAAGAGCACTTCCGAAAACAAAAAGTTTCGTCCTAATTCCGCACCATTCAAGGATATCCGACTTTATACCCTGTAGCGCCTTATTTGCAAATCCAATATTATTCAGGATGGCCGGAGCACCAGAAGTCGCTAGAACAATTGCCCTCTTGTCTTTGAGCAATCCCTGTGGCATCTTGTTGGTGTACTTGAAGGCAAAACCGCTGGTAAATACCCTATCAAAAAATCCTTTCATGATAGCTGGCATAGTTCCCCACCAGACAGGATATATGAAAATCATGGTTTTTGCTTTCTTTATCTTCTCCTGTACCTTTGCTATATGCATATCCGGAATCCCCTTTCCGGAGGTATTGTGCTCTTTTCTAGGGAGAACAGGATCAAAACCCATCTTATATAGGTCAAGCACCTCAAAGTTTTCCTTATCTCTAGACAGACATGCTTTTGTCTCTTCAAGAATGAAACTGCAGTGCCCCTCCCCGGGGTGAGCATATATTATTAGTATCATTTTTTGAAGATTGTGCGGTCAAGAGAGAACTCTCCGGAACCTTTTGCGCTTATAGCTAGGAAACCTATCATGTAGAGGATGGCAAGCTCGCCGCCATTGCCATATGGGCTGACTCCCTTTGGGTAGTGTGCCATGAAATACGCAAAAACCATCTCAACAGCGCCAAGGAGACCGGCATAGGCACCAAACAGGCCAACAGTCACCAGCAACCCTACAAGTATTTCAATTGCGCCAGCATACCACATCAACGTGAAGATAGGTGATACTTTTCCGCCAAGCATTCCGAATTTCATCAGCCCATGGCCAAGGAAAAGCAGTCCAAGAAAAGCCCTGAAAACAAAATATGTGTATGGTGCTATTTTTCTAAGCGGTTTCATATATATTTGAAAGCAAACCTTTTTTTTTAAATCCTCTCCTTAATCTTTTTCTGTGTTCCTGGCTATCATCACTTGCCTGAAACCCAAATTTATATATAATACTTCGAGTAGCGAAAAGGTATGTTCTCCCTGGGGATAATAGCTGGCCTTGTGGCAATGCTCTGCTGGGGAGTCGCAGACTTCATCCAGGCACTCCTTGTAAGAAAACTCGGATCCCCAAAAGTCATGTTCTTTAGCAATGTCATAGGTCTAATACTGACATTCATATTTGTCTTTGCATATATCAATAGAGGCGGAACATTTCAGCTTAGCATGTTCATTATCACATGGATAGTTGTTTCAGGCCTGATAGAGGCCCTGGCAGCATATTTTTTCATGAAATCTTTTGAAGAAGGCGAGGTTAGCATAGTCGCGCCTATCTCTGCTGCATATTTCTTCATCACCGCAATTCTCTCTTTCCTCTTCCTCTCAGAGACCATGTCCGTGACAAAGATACTTGCAATCTTTGCTATATTAGGTGGAATCACCCTTGTATCAACTGACCTTAGCAAGATACACCATGTGACTTCTGTAAAAGGCGTGAAAGAGGCCCTGCTTGCAATGCTATTCTGGGGAATATATTTTTTCATGCTAGGTATACTGAAAAAAGATCTGCTTGGAGGGAACGGAACACTAGAATGGAGGACCCATACTGCCATAATAATATTCCTACTGACGGGCATAAGCAACGGCGTTTTCATGATAATTCTCTCTTTGTTAAAGAAAGGAATAACTACGGCCGGGGATCTTTCTGGTAAACTGGTCCTGCCTGCATTTTTTGCAAACATGGTGTTCTATACTGTTGCATGGCTTTCTGTGAACTATGGTCTCATATTCGAAGAAGTGTCGGTTGTGACATCTGTCAGCTCGCTCTACCCGGCAATAACCGTCCTCCTGGCAGGGATTGTGCTCAAAGAGAAGCTTGTCACAAACCAGAAAATAGGCTTATTTTTCCTTTTTGCAGGGATTGTGCTCATTTCTATTTGACTGGACACACAGGACAATCGCGTGCGAGCTATATAACTGCAACCTACTATATCTTACTTGGTGACCTAAGATGATAAACTTCATTGTCGCGACCCTCACGACCTCACTCTGGGTGTTTTTTACCTGGGATAGGCTTGTCGAGCTTTACGCAAAGCTCGGCTAGTCTTTTCTAGTATTCAAAATATAGGAAAACTCTGCCCAATCTTCATCTTTTTCTCTGTCAAATTCCTCTTTTTTCAAATCCACTAAGTGCTTTGATCTACCGAAATCATATAAAAACGGTGTGCCTGCCTGCACGATAACATTATGCGCGAAACATATGCCTGTCTCCACACTAATAATTGCCAGGTCCAGTCCAGCAATGCCCATCTCATGCAAGGTGCGGATCTGCAATTCAAGCTGCCTTAGAAGACCTGCAGAAACATAGTTGATATCATATATGTCTTTGCCTTCCAGGTGCTCTCTTATTAGATAAGCATACTTGCCGCAGTCTGTCTCAATCTCTTTGAATTGGTAGAGCTTAGGCACGAAGTCAAGGCCGTCGCAATACCTGAGGATTCTTGCGTCCTGCCTTACTTGCACAATCGATGAAGCCGGATCATTGGTACCAGCAATCTTTGCAACAGCGATTCCATTGCCATTGCCAACTACATACGGCTTAGTCGCACCTGCATGGAATTGATATTTTATGGAATAGCCTTCTTTTTCCAATATGGTTGCGTGCATAGGAACCGGGCGAATTCATCTATATAAAAGCTTAATCGACAAGGACGGTTTTCAGCTTCGGCAGATTGCAGAAATCTGTTGTATATGTATATGCGCCAGCATTCAGGAACACAATCTTGTCTCCAGGTTTCACCTTATTCAGGTATACGCGGTACCTGAAAATATCCATAGAATCCGGCGTACAGCCTTTTATTATATAAGGTATGCCTTCCCCTTCTTCTAGCTCTCCTTCCACAATCAACCGTATATGTGCGACAAAAGTATCCATGGCAGCATTGTATACAGAGCAATCTATAACAAGGTTGTCATCATATACTGCTTTTACATTTGCAACTAGTTTCACAGGGTAGGATGCAATATACCTTCCTGGCTCTATTATCACTTTTGCTCCCTTTGTGTTCAGCCAAGCCTTCAGCTCTTTTATCTTGTCGAATATGCCAATGATTGCAGACTCTGAGAAATTCTTGTACAGGGAAGGTATGCCTCCGCCGATATTCACGAAGTCAATATTTTTCCAGTTTTCTTCTTCAATACTATCCTCAAGCTCTTCTATCAATCCCCATTCGCTCACATTCTGTGTCTTCCTATGGAAATGGATTCCTAGTAGGCCAATGCTCTTGTTCTTCCTTAGTTCCTTTAATATGGTGTTTACTTCATCAGAATGCATGCCGTAGACATAATGCTTTCCTGTATGGACCGTATTCTCTTTCAGTTTCATCCTCAGGAGCAGGTCTGTCTTGCCTTTCTTCCTCTTTATGTATGAAAGGAGGATGTCAAGGTCAGACTTGTTGTCCACAACAAAACGTGAGACTTTTTTCTGGAAAAGCAAGTCCAGCTCTTTCTTGTCCCAGGCCTGGGCAAAGAACCATAGCCGTGCCGGGTCAAGGCCTGGTATGTCTTCCACAGTATGCACTGAAAACATGCATTTGGTCTCTTTTGAGAGTATCTTGCTGATCTCAGGGTTAGTCTTGTGGCTGTAGGAGACTATGTCGCAAAGAGGCTGCAGAGCCACATATTTTTCCAGGACTTTCTTTTTCGACAACTCAAAGTGGGCGGCAGTCAGCATTTTATGACTCCGTCTTTTTCCAGGGTCTCCAATGCTTTCATCATTATCAATGGGAAGGTGAAGGTGACATCTCCAATCACAGTTGACACGTCCGAATCATCCTTTACTTTGCCCCAGCTTTTCGCCTCTTCTGTTGTCGCTCCAGACATGCTGCCTGAAGTAGAGTGCGCGGTTGTCAGGTAGACTGCATAATCCAATCCTCCATTCAAGAGGCAGGCAAGTATGGCATGGTGCTTTGATATGCTCCCTCCAAGGGATATGAGGCCTTTCTTGTCATCGTGCGTGGTCGAGAATAGGATGTTTGCGAAGTCCTTCACTACATCAACCACAAAGTCTGGGTGCTTCTGCTGGAGCATGAAAAGATGGAAGCCGAATGCGCCGTCAGTTATCCCCGGGCAGAATATAGGGATTTTTCTCTTAGATGCCTGATAGAGGATGGAATTATTGTCACCCAGCATCAGCCCAAGCTCATAGACCATCTCAGAGACAGGCCATCTTGCCTTTTTCTGGTAGAGCGCCTTCAGCATCTCGGTTATAGTGTCTTCGAACTTGAGGTATGATTCATTCCTTATGTAGAGGTTTCCGACGCGGTTTACGCCCTTTTCATAGAGCGCCATGTCATCTGACTTGAACTTGCCTATGACAAAGCACTCCCCCTTTGCCTTCATTATGTCTTCT
>JAAXVZ010000142.1 GCA_013335235.1 Nanobdellota archaeon
AACATGGACCGCTGGCACTGCAAGGTATGATAGATATTGCTCCGGTACTCTCAATTGCGCTGCCTGGAATGGAGATTTTTGCAGCCAGTGGGTTTGCAGCGCCTGGAGCGAGAGCACGGACATAGATGATGATATGTCCTGCGATAATTGGCTATGTACCACATGGAACACCACTAAAAAGGTGTGCGGCGCATGGACTTGCCAATCATGGTTGAATCCTGCGGTAGGGAACAATGAAAGAGATGGGTATTGCTCAGGTGTATGGGACTGCACATCCTGGAGGGATCTGAACGAGGCGCCTAATGTCACAAGCCTGAACTTCCCGACAGATTATTTGAACCTGTCTTACACCAATATAGACTACAATTTCACATTGTCTGATGATTTCCAGAATGTATTGAACTGCACGCTTTATATGAACACTTCCGGGTTTATAGGGCAGAGGACAAAGACAAACATAGTGTATGCTAACCAGAACATAACTTTCAATAGGTCTGAGGGAAGGTACATTTGGAATATCTATTGCGTAGACAATGGCACAACGAACAGAGGAGGTTGGTATGCCCCTAAGAATTATACTCTTGTGATCGATACGTCTGGCCCAGTAACCGCTTTCGCAGCACCTGTGAACTTCACTAATATCTCAGGCACCAGCTATCAGATGCAGGCAAATGCCTCAGATAGCCTGACTGCTGTCAGCACAGTGTTTTTCTATTATAGGAATATATCAACAGATCCCTGGACTTTCATCTCTTCAGACTCTACTGTGCCTTACAGGGCAACTCTTGACATGAGCAACCTTATAGACCGGAACAGCTATCAGGTCAGGGCATATGCCAATGATACGCTTGGAAATATAGGCCCGGAGGATATAGTCACAAATATCACGATAGACAACAGCGGTCCGCAGACTACACTGACTGCTCCTGTGAATTTCACGAACATCACTGCGAATAACCATACTCTCCAGGCTACGGCAACAGACACTCTTTCATCAATCAGTGCCGTCACTTTCATGTACAGGAGGCTTCCGACAGATGATTTTACACTTATAGGGAGAGACTCTACTTTTCCGTATTCTATGTTCTGGGATGTGACCAGCCTGCAGGAAGGAGACAGCTATGAAATACGGGCGTATAGCAATGACTCTCTTGGAAATATAGGGTCGAATTTTACTGTCTCTGGCATCAGCATAGTAAAACCGCCTATGGTAAGCCTGCTCTATCCGCAACCCTCTGGCACTGTGAATCTTGCGCCAGAGATCACCCTGACTGTGAATATAACCGATTATTTCCCTATAAGCGATGCATACGTGAATATCACCTTGCCAAACGGGTCAGTCTCAACAGTTGTGCTTTCACAGGATATCGATTCTAACCAGACTGGCATCTTCACAGACCTCCTCCTATTAGGGAGGTACAACATGACATTCTATGCAAATGATACAAAGGGGATGGTAAACTCAACAGTCACATCTTATTTTAACAGATATCCGCCGGATGACAAGGTGCTGGACCTGGTCGCCACAAACCTCAACTATTATTCATATGGCGTGACTGTCCTATCGAACCTGTCAGGGATAATCTCATTGAGGATAGTGCCTGAGAACCTTAGCATAAAAGAGATCATAATCAACGGCTATAGGGAAAACAGCCTGTCCGGGCCAATCTACATAGAAAACATGACTGGAGACGGCCAAGATTATCTTAGAAGCTATATGATAGACCTGTCGTATGTGAACTTCACGACAGCGAACGTCACTGTCGAAGCGCTTGGCAGCTATCTTTTCAAGTGCGCAAATTTCAGCTCAGCGGCAAATCTTTGCCTGGACGAGGACGGATATAGTCCCTATCTTTCTAACCTGACACCTGGTATTAATTATACCCTGATCCTGAACTCGACAGACCCAGGATTCGCGGAGACAATACAGGGTCAGGCCAATATAACTGATTCGCATATATATCAGGCAAGCGCAAACACGAATTATGGTGGAACGACAAATATCATTGTAGGAGAGCAGACTGCGGCAAGCAGGGCATATAGAGGATTGATATGGTTCAACACGACATACCTCCCCTCAGGGATACAGGTCAAGTCAGCCAACCTCTCGCTTTATTTCTACCAGATTGTGACGGGAGATGTAACAACTGCAAGGACTCACAATGTCCACAGGGTGCAACAATCCCCAATTAGGCCGTGGACAGAGACAGGTGTCACATGGAACAGGTTCAACGGAACAGCGACAGGCACGTTATGGAGCAGCGCAGGCGGAGACTATAATGCAGTGCCTACGGCTTCACAGACATTCAACAGCTCCAATCTCAGCTCGTGGATAGTATACAATGTCACTTCTGATGTAAATCTTTTCGCCAGCAATCAGTCCTCTAATTTCGGATGGCTCATAAAAGACAGCAATGAAGCGACACTCAGGACAAGGAGATACTATTACAGCAAGAATTTTGCGACTGCTGCAAACAGGCCGCGCCTGACTATTTATTATGAAGATATCTCCCCTCCAAGTCTGGTCCTGGACCAGCCAGAGGATTATTACAATACCTCTGGCCTGCCTTCAACTGTTTTATTTTACAATGTGAGCGATAATATAGGTGTCGCGAATTGCAGCCTCTACTTAAATGACCTGCTGAACAAGACAAACACGACAGTCTACAATGGCCAGAGGAACAATTTCACACTATACGGGCTTGCCGGCGGAGCATATACCTGGAACATCTCCTGCTATGATACAAGCGGCCTGTCAAATATCTCTGGCGCGAAGCACTTCTATGTGGATACTGTCGGCCCTGTAGCAGTCATCACTGCTCCTGAGAACTTCACAAATATATCCACAGACCAATATATAGTGCAGGTGACAGCCACAGATGCAGTAGCAGTCGGTACTGTCTCTTTTTTCTATAAAAAAGCGCCGGCAGACCCGTGGACTTTTGCATGCACAGACAGCACATTGCCATACAGGTGCACGCTTCAGACATCGACCTTTGATGAAGCAGATTCCTACCAGATCTTGGCATACGCAAATGACAGCTTCGGGAACATTGGCGACAATTATACCGTATATAATATCTCTATTGAGAAACCTCCTATAATTACTGCATTATCTCCTGCAGGAAGCTCGCATAATCTTACAGGGAACCTGACCGTAAGCGCCATTATAACTGACTTTTTCGGAGTGAGCAGGGCATTTGCGAATATAACTTTGCCTTCAGGAGAAACCGTCCTGTTGAACCTGTCAGAAGGGCCTGGCAGCAACTTCACAGGCACATTGACGAATCTCTCATTAAGGGGAAGGTATAACTTCAGCATCTTTGCTAATGACACAAGGAGCCAGGGCAATTATTCTAATCAGTCATATTTCTCCAGAGATGCACCTGGAGGCAGGATAGTGGATGTGATAGATGCTTCTTCTCAGTATGTGAATTATAATACCAGCGTGATTGCAAACAGCAGCGGTGTGCTGACTTTGCGCGTCTCCCTGGTAAATTACACTGTCAAGGAAATGGTCATTTTCCAGCATGATGAAGCAAGCCCCCGTAGCATAGTCATCTTCGAGAACAGCACAAATGATAATGAGTTATTTGACAGGGGCCGCTACATGATAGACCTGTCTTTCCTGAATGCAACAACAGCGAATGTCACAGCCCTATCTACAGGATATCACCTGATGAAGTGCGCTGACTTCAATGCCCAGTCCTTGACCTGCAATGATGACTATTCCTTTTACCAGGAAGGGCTGGTTGAAGGCCAGAATTACACATTCATATTAAATGCCACAGACCCGGGGTTCGGGGAAACGGTGCAGGGATCTGAAAACATATCAGACTCTTATATCAGGCAGGGTGCAGCAGACAGCAATTTCGGAGGCGCGACAAATATTAGGGTCGGAAAAAGTACAGCAGGCAATGCAATAAGAGGAATCATATGGTTTAATCTTTCAGGAATACCAAATGGCGTCCAGATAACATCAGCTAACTTGTCTTTGTATTTCTCATCAATTGTCTCAGGCGATGCATTGGGAAACAGGACGCACAGCCTTCACCGTGTCCAGCAGTTGCCTGCCAGACCGTGGACAGAGACAGGTGTCACATGGAACAGGTTCAACGGAACAGCGACAGGCACACCATGGAGCAGCGCAGGCGGAGACTATGATGCACAGGCGACAGACACACAGACCTTCAATAATTCCAGGCTGAATAGTTTCATAGTCTACAATGTTACTGCTGACGCAGACAGCTTTTTCAGCGACCAATCATATAATTTTGGATGGGTGCTGCTGGACTCAGATGAGGCTACGCAGAACACACGCAGGGATTACAGGAGCAGCGAATATGCAGTGAATGCCTCGCAGAGGCCCAGGCTGGATGTGTACTATGAAGATATCTCTCCTCCTAGTGTTGTGCTTGGTTCGCCATTGAATTCATCTTATACAAATGCAAACACGGTCTCAT
>JAAXVZ010000143.1 GCA_013335235.1 Nanobdellota archaeon
CTACATGAAGCTGCTTCCGGCAGATAAAATCTTTGTCCCAGCCGAGGGTTTGCTCGAAATGAACGGATTCGCTGTTACATCATTATTCCTCAAAAACCTGCTCGATACTATTGGAGTTGACATGCACATGCATTCAACATTCTCTGATGGCGCATCAAGCGTCACCGAGATACTTGAGAAAGCGAAAGAAGGAAAATTCGGCATATCGATAACAGACCACAACGAGATCAGGGGAGCTATCATGGCCTGGGACAAGGATGTCTTTGTGGTTCCGGGTATAGAAGTGAAATCCAAGGAGCTCATCGACATACTTTTCTACTTCAACAAGATAGAGGATCTTATCTCGTTCTATGGAAAAGAGATAGAACCATCGAAGACACATTTTTTCCATACAACAAGGACATCAGTCCCTGTCGCGAAGCTTGCAGAGTTATCAAAGATATATGACTGCCTCGCGGTTGTGGCACATCCGTTCGGATATTCTGTCAGAAGCAGCCTGAAAGATGTTTACGCCATAAACAGATCTACCCTTGTGAAGTTTGATATATATGAAGCCATCAACGGCGGCAACAACCGGAAATTGAACCAGCTTGCGTTAGATGAGATAGAGAAAGAGAAGAAAGCATATAGTGGCGGGAGCGATGCACACTCGATATATTCTGTCGGCAATGTCAGGACATATGCTAAAGCAGAGAGTGTAAAAGAGTTCCTGGACAGCATACGGAAAAAAGAGAATGATGTTGTCGGCTTTGAAGGCAGGCTAGGCAAGTTTGGAGAGTATGGCAGATTCGCAGCAAACAAGATCAAAGGGATCCTCAACCCTAGATAAGCTTATCAAAGACGGGCACTTGAACATCATCGTCAGGCCGAATGCTGAAAAAAACGCTATCGGCAAGTATGATGAAGCAAGAGACGCGATTAGGGTGAACATAAAGGCGCCTCCTGAAGATAATAAAGCGAATATAGAAGTCATCAGGCTGTTTTCTAAAGAGACTGGGAAGAAAGTGAAGATAGTGTCAGGATTCACAAGCAAAAGAAAATGTTTGAAAATTGAAGATTGATCAATTATTGCTTCTCGTATTTCTCTACTTCGTCGTTTATAGCTTCAAACTTGACACCTGCTGTCGCGAACATCTCTTCTGATTCCTGGCCTGCATGATACTTCTTCTCGCACACGACCCTGACGATCCCTGCATTGATTATCATCTTCGCGCATGTCGCGCATGGCGTCATCTTGCAATAGACTGTTGCCCCATCTATAGGCACGCCTCTTTTTGCTGCCTGACATATCGCATTCTGCTCTGCATGTGTCGTCCTGGTGCAATGCTGTGTCTTTGTGCCATCCTCATGTATGACTGTCTTCATCTGATGTCCGACTTCATCGCAGTGCGGAAGGCCTTTTGGGCTTCCGACATAACCCGTGACTAGGATCTGCTTGTCTTTTGCGATGACGCAGCCGCTCATCCCCCTGTCGCAGGTCGCCCTCTTTGCAACAGCCCTTGCCACTTCCATGAAGTATTCGTCCCAAGTAGGTCTCATTTTATCTCCGGACCACTACTCGAAGAGTAAGTGGTCCTTTCGTTTTTTCCCTCAAGGCTTTTTTTAAAAGGATTGTCCCATGTCAGTCTCATTGATTGCTCATCTCCTCTAAGTATTCTATGAACTCATCAAAGCTCTCCTTCAGGTCGAAAAGCGTGCCTGTGTTAAGGAGGGTATAATCCGCCATTGCGATGGGCGCTGCCTTGTTCAGGTTCTCTATCTCTACAACATCCCTGTTCCTTGACTGGTCCTTTGTCAGCGGCCTGATATCCCTGTCGACAAGCCTTTCGTATCTCGACTCTGGCGCTGCAAAAATCGCAAGGACCAGAAGGGATTTTCCGAATTTTGATTTGAGGAACTGGTACTCTTCCCAGGAATATAATCCATCTATCACAACTTTGTGCTTTGACATCTCTTCTTCAATCCTCAGCAGGTTGAGCTTGGCATAAGCATCCATCCCGTACTGCTTCCTTAAGCTTTCTCTGACGCTTCGCTCATTCTGCTCATTGATCTCAAGCCCTCTCTCCTTCAAGACTTTTTCAGTAACATCTCCAAATCTTATCTTATGATATCCTGCATCAGCAAACAGCTTAGTCAATTCTGATTTCCCTGAACCTGTCATCCCTACAATTGCGATTATTTTCATAAGAATCAAGATGCAAAAGAGATATAAAAAGCCTCCGATAGATTTTAAAGCTGCCCCCGCCTACTTCTAAAAAGATGATAGACGACTCAGTCAAGATCCATGACAATTTCCAGTTTGAAGTGAAACTTGGATATAATATCGAGAAAGATAAAAAAAAGACAGAATATCAGGTAGACACATATTTCTTCTTTCCGAAAAGCCTAGGAATCAATCATCACACATACTCTAAAAAAGATTTTTTCAGGGATGTCCAGGGATTCATAAGGTACAAGACGCCGGCCTATAGCCTGGATGATCTTGCAAAAGGCATAGGCCCACTAGAGAAACTGGGTGCAGGCGATGATTTCGAATCAAATACAAAGATATTCTGCTGCATACTGAAAAGCGCGATAAGAAAGTATCTAGAGGACAAGAATCCAAATATGGATCTTTTTGCGGAACTTCTTCATAAGATAATTGAAAGGTACCGCTCCATTCCTGTGGCAGACAAAGACAGGTTCTTCTACTCATTAGGTGATGAGGACATGAGCCTTATCCTCGAATCATACTGCTTCCCGCTTCTAGACAGCGTCCCTGAAAGCAAGCAAGATGCCTTGCTAAGCATATTGCAGAATGAGAAGAAGCACAGGCAGGAAAAGGGCATGCCTATCCCTAAGATAGGAGAGAGCAATGACAAGTTCCTTTACAGGAAGAGCATCCTAAAGAAATATGTGTCAAGCGTCCTCTACCTGAATACAACCGAAGACAAGGAAGGCAAGCTCTCTAACACTGTCTTCTCCGGTGTCGCTGCAGGGCTTGCGATGGTTTTTGCGACAGGTCTGACCTATATTGCTATGCTCCGCTTTGGGGATTTTACATTCGCTTTCTTCGTGACAGTTGTCCTAGGATACGTATTCAAGGACAGGATAAAAGATTCCCTGAAAAGCTATTTCAAGCACAAGCTCGGGAAGAATATATTTGACCATAAGACCAGGATATTTTCTGGAAAGAAGGTCGCCGGGATCATAAGAGAGGGTTTTGATTTCGAAAGGGAGGACAAGGTGGCTGTGCACGTGCAGCTGCTCAGGAACAAGGACCATATAACCGAGATCGAGAACAGCTGGGTCGGCGAGAATGTCATCCGCCATACAAAGAAGATAATCCTCATCAACAGCGAGCTTAAGCTAAAAGACTATCCTATAACTGCAATAAACGATATATCTAAAATAAATATAACGCACTACCTGAGCAAGATGGGTGAGCCAAAACGGCAGCTATATCTGCTTGACGGCAATACTGTCATCAAGGCTGAAGGAGAGAGGGTCTATCATGTCAATATCGTGATGAAGTTCACCTCTGAAGAGAAGATATTTTATAAGCGGCTAAGGCTTGTCTTGAATAGAGCGGGCATAAAAGCCATTGAAGAAGTGAATTCAGACCAGGAGAGCCTGCCTACAAGAGACATACAATGGAGACACCTGATAAAGAAACTGCCAGTGAAGGTCCATCTGCCGGAGAAATAGATACAGAGAAAAGCCCGCTAAAGAAAGCATATCTTATTGCAATTGCGCTTCTCCTAGTATTTCTCTTCATTTCCGGTATGGTCGGACAGCATATATTCTTGATCCTTGAAGGGAAGGTTGTAAGCAGGACTGTCCAGGACAATATTGTTGTTATGGGAAATGTGACAATAGCATTTTCAAATGGGACAATGAACACACTAAAGAGATTGTATCTTGACAACCAGGAAAAAGAATTCAAGCTGTGCTTGACAGGAGAAAGGGCTGGTTCTCTAGTGAATGTGACAAGCATATATCAACCAAAGACTTACTCAAGGACACCTATAAGCGTAGAGGCGCAGATATGCTCAGGTGAGACAGTCATAGAGCTGCATACCCATCCTCTCCTCCACTGCATCTTCTCAGACCAGGACCTGAGATCCTTTGCAATCATCAAAAAAAGAAACCCTGATGTATTGATGGGACTGATGTGTGACAGGGACAGGTTCTCATTTGTCAGCTAAGATCATATTGGCTTATCCCTTACCTTAGCCATGAATCCAAGATATACTATCAAGAGATGCAATATAAGGCTCATCCCTAATGCAAGAACGATAGTGATTAGAGGGATGCTATAGAAGAGGCTTGCCGTGGCAAGAGCGCCGATTGCGTAATCTGTCTGGTCGAAAAAGAACTAGGATTCCTGCTATCTTTTGGTGCGCTGTTAGGAGATGCTGTAAAGAGCTTCTTTAAACGCAGGGTGAATATCCACCCAGCGGATTCCTGGTTCTTTT
>JAAXVZ010000144.1:0-781 GCA_013335235.1 Nanobdellota archaeon
CGCATATGAATATCCATGACAGGTCCTGCCTCATTGTTGTGACGACAGGCTTTATGCTCTGGAGCTTCCCTGCGATTGTGTCCGGGTTGTTCTCAAGTAGCTCCCCTCCGGATATCCCAAGCGTGGTCCCTAAGTCTTTTTTATATCCCAGGTTCAGGTACTCGCTCCTGTAATTGATTGCTGCAGGGACGCCTATGACATTCACGACACCTGTTGCATTCGGGTAATAGCTAGCCTTGAAAACACCTTCAGAGACCTCAAAGAAGTTCAGGTTTCCCTGAGGGTATGAGCTGGACTTGACAGTCACCAGGACATCCTCTCCTAGCCTCAGGGCAGGGATATCCACTATCAGGTCATTTTTCCTTTCAGGGTCTTCTATCAGCCAGTTCAGAGTCTTTATCAGTACAACTGAGTTCTGATTGCCGAGAAGATCCGGGACCCATGCTGTTCCGTCATCTGTAGAGAGCGCGGCGACCCTTCCGAGTCCATAGTTCCATACAGTCATGATCGGATCCCCTTTTGATGTCGTGAGGAGCATCCTCGCAGTTGATTTTGGATAGACTGAGTTGAAACCATATACCTTGCCAAGCTCTTTTGTGCCTTTTGTTATGAAATGATTCGAATCATAGACAAATATCCTCTGATCATCATCTGACGTATCCTCATTCCCGCCGAAATACAGCTTTATCCTGTTCTTCTCACTTGTCCTGAAGAACTCTCCGCCGCCTTCCTCTTTTATGGCTTCCAGGAAAGTCTCATCAGCGCTCTCAGATCGGAAGAG
>JAAXVZ010000144.1:791-4448 GCA_013335235.1 Nanobdellota archaeon
GCGCTCTCTCCGACACCAATGATATATGTCTTAATACCGTCATCAAACGCCTGCCGGGCATAGCCTAGGGTTATCTTCTGGTCCTGCGGGATGATCTTACCATCTGTTATTATGACTATATTCTTGCTGCCTTTAGAGAGGCGCAGAGTCTCGTGCGCTTTCTGGTAAGCGAACCTGAGTTCAGAGAACCCTGTAGCCTTTAGCATGCTTATATCAGTTATTACCTGGGTCCTTTTCGGTCCTACCTCAGACAATCCTGTCAGCGTGTTGATATAATAGTTCGCCTCTATTATAGACACCTTGTTTGTTGAAGGCAGCGATTTTACGATATCAACTGCAAGGGATTTCTGCACATCGAAGTGCGAGATGCCTTCTTCTTCATTAATGGAGTCTGCGCCAGAGGCACCGGTATCCATGAGGATCACGAGGTTCACCACATCCTTTTTCTTGTTGGCTTTGCCAATAGACACAGGCAGCAGGCTTGTGACAAGGCTCTTGTTGTAGTCTCCCCAGTCATAGGACTCCTTGCCGCCTACGACAAGAAGGCCGTTCCCGTCGCTCACGAAATCATCAAGCCTTGTGATCGCAGACTCAGATATCTGGCCTGCGTTGATATTGTTCAGGACAACAGCATAATAGCTGTCAAGCCTGTCAGGGATAGAGGCTTGCGCGGTTATATCATAGAAGGGCGAATACAGATCCTGCAGAGGCGAGGTCTGTCTGGTCACAAACAATACTTTTGGCTTCTTGTATACTGAGATAACCTTATAGAAAACATTGTTCTCGCTGAATGTGTCCCTCTCGCGTGTCTCCAGGACAGCTTTCATGACATGCGTGCCTGAGACAAATATCTTCTTTATCTCTATTGGCTTGCTGTAATCTTCCTCTGCCTCAAGCTTGTCATCTATATATATCTTGACTTTCTTTATCCCTGTATCCCCTACCTCATTTATGCTTATCCTGAATATGTTCTCTACCTCTGCGACAACTTTTGTCGGTCCGTCTATGATTATTGCAGCATCATCCTTGCTTGGCTCAAGCTCGAGGCCGAATATCCTTGATCCAATAGTGCTTGCAAATAGGGAAACATCATCAAGCCCTGGGCCGCTATTGCTCTGACCATCACTTACTATCAGTATGTTCTCTTCAGGTGCCAGGTTGTTCAGTATCGACGCTCCAAGGGCTGTTGTATCATATGACGCCAGTTCCTGTTTCTCTATAGATATGCCGCTTCTCTCAAGTGCGTCCAGGCTATCAGTCACCTCATCCAAGTCATATAGCTGCATGGATGCTGATTTATCAGTCAGGACCTTGATCTTCGTGATGTTGGTCAGGCTTTCAGAGTATTCTCTGTATGGGTCTGAGAGAGCGAGAAGTATTGTGGCGAAAATGAGCAGCCGCATTATGAAAATGAATCTCTTCTTTCCTTTTCTTTTGACTATGCGCAATTCGTCATTCACGAATCTTTTCCTGAGGATGAAAAGCAGTATTATGGAAAGAGGTATCAGCAGGTAGAGGAACTCTATCCTGCCTGCGGCATAGTCTCCGAATCTTATTATCAAATGTCTCCCCTCTTCTTGATCGCATATATCTCCAAAAGCAGCATGAGGACTGCGAGCAGGGCGAAAGCTGGCAAAAGCAGCACTTTCTGCTTTATGCTGTCCTGCTTCCCGTCTGTCAGGGTTATGCCGCTTGAGACTTTTTTGTTTATGTCAGATTCATAGCTGGAAATCATGTTCACGCTTATTGTGTTTCCGTCTGCAGTATAATCCCCTTCTGTCTCAGGCACAAGATATTTCTCTCCTGAGATTCCGCCAGGGCCGCTTATGAGGTTGGCGTAGATTATCTCGCTGACCTTGAAGTTAAGGTCATCAGCGTATTCTTTCTGGGTGAGGAGGTCTATCACAGTTATCCAGAATATAGGATACTGCGGCGTGAGCTTGAACTGGTTATAATCATCTAGCAGCCCATAGAACAGGACATTGCCTGTCCCGTATTTCATAAGGACGATCGCAGGGCTTCCTAGCTTGTCTGCAGCCTGGGCGATAATCAGGCTGCTGTTCGACGTGAGTGTCGTTTCCAGATACTTAGATGACTGTCCGAAATTGAAATCCTTCACTATGGCGACACTGCCCTGGTTCTCTATCTCTACATCCTGGGTCAGCTGCTGGACTATGCGGACAGGCATGAGGTCATCCAGTTTGCCCTGGTCAAGGCCCTCCTGGGCGCAGACTATCAGGCTTGCGCCTTCCGAGACTTCCTGCCTTATCTTATCAATTGTCCCTGGAAGCAGGTTCGAATAGTCTAGCTCGCACAGCACAAATATCTTCTGGTTCCCTATATTTACAATAGGCGGTTCAGCCCTTGTCAGCTTAATCCCTTTTATTGATTCAAGGGCAGACCTCAGGTAAGCCTTTTTCTTGTTTGTCAAGAGAAGCACATCTTTTGTCTTCTCCTTAGGGATAGTCAGCGTGATGCTGTCATCGAGGCTGAAGTCATCCCCTGTCCTTATCTCTATCCTGTTTGTGCCTTCATGCGAGTCGAAGCTTGCCTTCTCTATGCCATATCCCGGTATGGTAAGCTTTGTCCCCTGGTATTCCACTTCCTTTGGCGCAGAATTGAAATTCTTCAATTGGACTGTGATGCTGTCTCCGGCAATCGTGTAGCCGATTATGCCTGCATTGTCCCTCTCTTTTGACACAGGCGTGATCATCTCGACTTTGAAACCCTTTGCCTCGACAATCTTCTGGGCAAGCGCAATATCCTTGTTGTTTGAATCCTGGAAGTCACTTAGGACAATTATTGTTGCGCCAGGGGATGCAGTGCTGGATGCTACGATTATAGCGTCCCATATATTTGAGAGGGAGTCAGACGGCTTCAGGCCGCTGATGAGATTAATTGAGGTCACAGGGTTGACCTGTTTTGCCACAACTTCCGGAGAGGCTTTGACGAGGATTATTGAGTTGGACAGCCCCACCCTCTTCTTTGCGATCTCCTTATAGGTATCAAACAGCATCTTCCCTTCTGTCTTTGACTTCGAGCTTGCTGAAGCGTCAATAACGAATGCGACTTCTGTGTTGAGCTTCCTGAATACTATCTCTGTCGCGATGTCCATTGCACCCATGCAGAGCAGGAGGATGACAAAGAACTGCAGGAAGATAAGCCAGTCCTTGACAAATTTCCGGAAGAAGGAACTCATGGTCATCCTCTTTTCGCTGGACTCAAGGAAAATCAGGCTGGGTATCACTTTCTTGAATGGTTTCGGCCTCATGAGATACAGGAGGAACAGGAAGAAAAAAGCTATCAGGCTGTACATGCCAAGCCTGTTTTCAACAGTGAATACCTGCCCAAGGATCTGCATCATCTTAACACAGGAGATGTTGGTTTAAATAGATTACGCAACATATGCAATAATCGCGGCAAGGCTAAAGTTCCGCAAGGTTTTTTAACTGCGACGCCTGAATATATGGGATGGCAAAGGCATGGGTAGTCTCGGTCGATATGGGATATGGCCACCAGAGGGCGGCGTATCCTCTGAAGGATATAGCCTATGAGAAGATAATAACTGCCAACAGCGACAAGATGATCTCTCCTGAAGAGAGGGGAATATGGGAGAGGACACGTTCGTTATACGAGTTCGTGTCTAGGCTAAAGAAG
>JAAXVZ010000145.1 GCA_013335235.1 Nanobdellota archaeon
GGTAAGCGCCTCAGGACAGAACATGAAGAGATAAAGACTGAGAAAGTGGAAGAAGGGAAAGTCAGATAAGCCCCATTTCACGAAAAATCATATTATTTGTGTGTTAGTTAATTAATATTAACAGGTGTTAATGTAAATTAACGCTAGTTAGGTGGCTGGTATCCCTGCTTCTGGTAAGCCTGCACCCTCGCTTCTGCAATCTTAGCAAGTTTCTGATACCTTGCCTTATCCTCAGGTTTATTTGCGTGGTTCATCCTGTCCACAAAGTATTCCATGAGCATGAAGTCTGTCGTGCCCTCTACTATGAGCGTATTCTGGGAAAGCAGGTTCATGGTTGAGAGTATGTGCATGTGCTCATGGGTGAATACATACTCTTCTGCAATAGCCCTGTTTTCAGCAGTGTCAGCCATCTTATTCCCCCTGAGTATCCCTGAGATCTTTGTCTCATACTCAAGAGGGGAAGCAAGTATAGACACAGGGATCCTCCTGCCGTCTCTGGTCATGAGTTCAGCCTTAGGGATTGTGTACATCACTGCCTGATCCAAGCTTGTGCCCTTGGTGTCCTTGACCATGTAGAGTGTCTCCCTCTCTTTGTCATACTCAAGAAGGCTCCCATAATAGCCTGACCTTCCAGCCCAATTGACCAGGCTCTCGAACTTTGTGGCCATGAATTCAGCATCCTTCCTCTTGACATTCTGGAGGGCGATCGCTTCCAGCCTGCTTATCTGTGGATCGATGTGGTCATTGTTGGACATGTCGCTGACGACGCCAGGAGAATAGCCTTTAGGAGTGTATTCATCAGCACGAAGGGACATGAAGTAGGGTTGCATTAAAAATAGAGATATAGACCACGTTTAAAAAGTTTTTTTAAAAGATATATACCAAATCAAACTAAATAAAAAAATTGAGAAGCACCTAATCAATAATGTGCTTGTAGATTTCTCCCATGTATTTGTCTGCTCTTGCTGCCAAATCTTCTTTCTTGATTTTTTTACCCATTTTTCCAAGGTATTTATGAGCTTGGTCCAACACGCCTGGGTCTGCGACATTGAATCCCTGGAAGACATATTGCTGGCCTTTCTTCCTGAGTGCATTCACATGCTCACTTGTTACTGTGTCAAGAGTAGATTCCAAATCCTTGTCACCGACTGCATCTAGGATATTCTGCTTATAGGGTGTAAATATCTGATCGACTAAGCTCTTGATGAAGGGATCAGAATCAAGCTTTCCGGAATCCACATAGGCGTGCAATGGATGTAAAACATTGGAATAAGACAGAGTTTGGTCTATTGTTTTCTTTATTTTATCCATAATCTCGTCTTTTTTGGCATGCTCAAGCGCCTGCTCAAGAGAGATTCCGCCATATTCATTTAGGATAAGGCCCAACCTATACCAGACTTCTCCCTGCATAGATTTTAGGAACTGGCTGCTTTTCTGGACCATACCATGCCTGTATTTGATCAGGCCTTCATAGTCATCATCCTTAAAAGTCAATTCATGCGGTTTTTTCTTTGGTGGCTCAGTAGTCATTTTTTATCACCTTTTCTTATCATTTATCCTTTGTTTCTGGATATATAAATGTTTCTTTTTTTAGCACATTAGTAGTAACTAAATAGTAGTAAAAATGAATAAGTTTAAATACTTATGGATATTGTCATAAGGTATGCCTGACCCGTCATATGATCTTGTCGTGACAGCCTTTACTGATGTCCATCAGAGGCTGGAAAGCGTAGATGCAATCATAAAGGCGCAGAATGCAGAGTCTCAATTAAATCCTGGCATAAAATATGTCAACACCTTTCTCGGAGACTTATCTGAAGAGCCATATGAGGACCCTAACTTTGTTTATAACCTATTATTCAACCCAGAACTGTTCTTTAGCACGATTGACCAGAACTACTCACGGGACGCAGAGGCTTTTGCAGATGTGCTGGGCCAGTCACTTGTGCAGACACTTGGCATCTTCGGCAACCATGACGGCAACTTTGTCGGAGATGCGTTTTATAAAAAAGACTTCCTTGCATACAGGACAGAGGAGATAGAAGGGCTGAACTTCGGCGGCATCCCAGGAGCGCCAGTCTATACGCAGCAGCAGAATTTTGCAAGAATAGGAGGGAGGGCTGCTGAAGCAGACCTGTCACGTGCTAAGACATATCTGTCCAGAAGACCTGATCTAGATATCCTATTATGCCATGATGTCCCTGACCAGGTCGGATGGAGGCTCGGTGACTGGAACGGCAGCCTGCAGCACAATGAGCTTCTCGGGAAATACTTCTTTGAAAAGAATCCTATGCTCATGCTCTCCGGCCATTTCCATAACAGGAAGGTAGGTGTGGTTAAGAATGGTGAAAAATACTCTGTATATGTGAACCCCGGAACCGCAGGAGACAACTCACATATAGACCAGAATACAGGGGAAATTGTAGGCAAGAGGGATTATGGAACTTTCTCAAAGATATATATCGATAGCAAGCAGAAGAAAGTGATCAAGGTTGAAGAATGGATGGTTGGTTTTGATGGAAGCGCCCCAAGGATCATCGGAACATATGATTTTAGCAAGCTGAGCGAATTTGACCTTGAGGACAGGGTATTCTATGGTGATGACATGCTTCAGAAGATGGCAAAGCCAGATGCAATAGTGTTCAGGCCAGGCGAGGCAATCAATGATATCCTTCCTGAAAAACAGTTTGAAGGACAGTATCCGTCTCAGAATCAGGTAAAAGAGAATATATTGGAACAGATAAGAAAATTGGAAGAGGCTGGGCAGATCACTGGCCAGAACTATGAGGACCTAAGAAAGGACATTGATTTCACTGCTCAGAGGCTGGAACAGATGTTCGGGCAGCCGATAGACCTTTCAGAGGTCTATGGTGTCTTGGATAAATACAAGCCAACCACGGGACTGATCTTACCAGGCCAAGCAGCGCCGGGCAGGATTGAGACTGCAAGCACACTGCCACAAGGGTTGACAACACGTGGTCAGACCAAAGGAGGCATTTTCCTCCCGGGATCTGCAGGATTTGATCCAAAAAAAGATAATTAACATCAATCTATAAATACCTATTATCCTTCTTGCTTTTCTATGAAAATCCTGGTTACCGGCGGTGCAGGCTTCATTGCCTCGAATCTTGTTGACGCATTGATAGATAACGGCCACAGTGTCGTTATCATCGACAACCTTTCTACAGGAAAGAAGGAGAACCTGAACCCGAAGGCTAAGTTCTACAACATGGATGTGACTGACCAGAAAATACTTGCTGTCTTCGAGAAAGAGAAGCCTGAAGTCGTCGACCATCACGCTGCCCAGATCGATGTCAGGAAATCTGTTTCTGACCCTGGCTTTGACGCAAAAGTGAACATCCTTGGAGTAATCAACATACTTGAGGCATGCCGTAAGACTGGCGTCAGGAAGCTTATTAACGTCTCATCAGGCGGCGTAGTTTACAAAGAAGGAACACCGGTCCCTATTAAGGAAGACGCTCAAAAAGGGCCGATATCTGGCTATGGCATCTCCAAATTCACTGCAGAGCTGTATGTAGAGATGTTCTCCAGGCTTCACAGCTTGAGGTACACGACGCTGCGGTATTCAAATGTTTACGGCATAAGGCAGGACCCTCTGGGAGAGGCCGGCGTCATCGCGATATTTTCAGAAAGGCTCCTCCAGGGGAAGGAATGCAGCATCTTTGGCGATGGAAAACAGACCCGGGATTATGTCTATGTGAAGGATGTCGTAGCAGCGAATATCCTAGCTATAGAGAAGGGTGATAATGAAGCATTTAATATTGGGACTGGAAAAGAGACCACTGTGAATGAGCTTTTTGCAATGCTCGCAAAGGTTACAGGGAAGAGCGTCAAGCCATCTTACCAGCCTGCAAGGCCCGGAGAATTGTTGAGGAGCTGCCTAGAGACATCAAAAGCAAAGAAGCTCCTTGGCTGGAAACCGGCATACTCTCTTGAAGAGGGATTGAAGGAGACTGTTGCATGGGTCAAGTCACTCTAGCTTCAAAGTATACTGAACTGGAAGATGGATTCATACTAGAAACAGAAAATGAGAGTCTAGAATTCTGGGCAGAGCGCATATTTGGAAGGACTCCGAAGTATATTGTGCCTTGCAATACCCTGATCTACAGGCTGTATGAGCAGGCTGTCCTCGAGATAAGCGGCGGGTCTACAGACCTAAGGGATTTTGCTTCAGGATTCAGGGTGAACCAGATTGTCATATATGAAGACAGGAACCTAGAAACCTGTCTTGCTTCTGTATATAGGCATCATGAGCCTGACTTGAAAGGCCTTCCTGAAGAGATCGCCTCGAGGATGAAGATGCTAAATGAATTCTCAAAGACAAAGGAGGGCAACCAGGAATGGCTTGAGCCTGCCAGAGGATATCTCCTTGAAATGATTGCCAAATTTCCGCT
>JAAXVZ010000146.1 GCA_013335235.1 Nanobdellota archaeon
GATGAACAGGTTCGGACTCTATCTCGTGACTACATTGTCTTATCTCGGGCTAGGCTGCGTTCTCCCTATTGTGCTCTATATCTCTTCTTTGGCGAAAGACAACATGAAAGATACGTTTTCCCTGCTATCAGGGATATTGCTATATGCGCTGTTCTGTTTCCTCAGCCTGCCAAACGCCATCAAAAACTATAGCCTCAGCTATATCTCTATTGCAGTCATATCTATCTCCAGTAGCATATTCCTCCTTCTGAAATCGATAGAATGCAAAAAAAATGACCTCTGGCTCTCTGCCTGGATACTGCTGACTGTCATTATGATGTCGCTGCCAGTCTTTGTCTCGGCCAAATTCCTGCTGCCAGCGCTTCCTGCAATAAGCCTTGTCTTCGTGAAGCATGAGAAGCGGCTCCTTGCCTGGGCATTGATAGTTTCAGCAATCGGCCTTTCTGCTTCAGTAGCGGATACTGCTTTTGCAGATAGCTACAGGACCGCAGCTGAAGAATTCTCAAGAACCGAGCATGAAAAAACATTTTTTGCAGGGCACTGGGGATTCCAATATTATATGGAGAAAGAAGGATACACGCAGATAGAGAACAACCAGATAACTGAGAAGGGGACAAAGATCATATATCCCTTTTATCCTGACAGCCAGATCCTTAATCAAAATCTTGACTATGGGAAGACAGATATAATCTTGCAGGATAATTTCCCAATAAAGATCATGGACTGCGAAGCATCCATAGGTTTCTACTCCAACCATGTCTGCGGGCATAACCATATGAAGAGGAACGTGACAGCGCTCCTTCCTTTTGGCCTCTCATTTTCTCCGACAGAAATAATCGAATTGCTTGTCGTGCAATAAGTTTATGATTTGGTTTATTATCCTTAGAAGGATGATACTGCAGGCACAGCACTCTACGTATATTGAAGATAGTGCAGATGCCATATCCTATATGAGCAGGCAGATGGCTGTTGTCCTGGTCAGCCTTTGGGAGACCCGGGAGCTATTAGACGCAGTCATATCAAGAGGCGGAGAACTGTCAAAAATAGCTGTAATTGATGCTGCCTCACGGTTCTTAGGATATGGGACGCCGTTCCTGACAAACATGGTATCTATTGCTAGACCAACTGACATAAATGATATCCAAGTATATTCCTCCTGGTATACTAGATTGATAGGAAAAGAAGGAGGTGTGCTGATTATAACAGGCATAGATAAGCTTCAAAGCCACCTTGACCTTGATGAGATAGGGCTTTTCATCCATACCATGCGCAGGCAGATGAAGCAGGCAAACGTGTACCACATGGTAATAACCCACGAGGATATAGGCGTTCCATTGAAGACAGTCTTATCTCAGTCCTCTTCCAGGCAGATGCCGATTGCAATGATACCTGCGTATCTAGAGGAACTTAATTATTGCAATGCGTCATAGAAATCAGCTGTCAAGACACTATCTCTAGTTAAAACCCTGGGCCTAGCGCACTCCGCCTTAAAAGTAAGAGCTTTCTGCATTTTCATTGTCCACGAAACTGTAACTACTTTAAAATTACATGTTAATATTTTATATTTGGAGGATACTGCACGTATATAATGATTCAGAGTTTTTCAGGTGATACCTTGCATGCCAAGGAGACAATCGCATATTTTTCTATGGAGATTGGCATTTCGCATAATATCCCTACATACTCCGGGGGACTAGGCATACTTGCAGGAGACCTGATGAAATCTTTTGCTGACATGAAACTGCCTGTCGTCGGAGTGACTCTGCTCAGTGAAGAAGGTTTTTTCTCCCAGAAGATAGATGAGGAAGGCAACCAGAAAGAATTTAGCGTCAAATGGAATCCGCACGATTTCATGGTGCAGCTCCCAAATACCGTTACTGTCAGCATCAGCGGAAGAGAAGTCAAGGTCACTGCGTGGAAACATATGATAAGAGGGGTATCTGGTTTCAATACCCCTGTTTTTTTCCTGGATACAAATATCGAAGGGAATTCTCCTTATGACAGAACCCTGACAACCCATCTGTATGGTGGTGATAGGGAATACAGGCTGTGCCAGGAGATTGTCCTTGGGATCGGCGGAGTCAGGATGCTAGAGTCCCTCGGATACAATATCTCTAAATATCATATGAACGAGGGTCATGCCGCGCTGCTTATAGTAGAGCTACTGAAAAAGACATACCATGACGGGCTGACTGAGCAGAAATGCTATGACCTGGAGAGCGTCAAGGGCAAATGCATATTCACTACACATACACCTGTGGCTGCAGGCCACGATAGGTTTGACGTCGAACTTTTCAGGAGAGTCACAAATAACTATGTTCCTGATTACCTGCTAAAAGAGGCGCTTCATGACAACATGATCAATATGACCTCTTTTGCGCTCAACCACAGCAAGTATATCAACGGTGTCGCAAAAAGGCATGGGGAGATATCAAAAGAGATGTTCCCTGGCTATACAATAGAATACGTGACAAATGGAATACACCCTCCAAGCTGGATATCCCCTTCTATGAAAATCCTTTTCGATAAATATATCCCTGGATGGCTATCTGATCCATATAGCCTGAGATATGCACTTGCTATCCCAAAAGAAGACATAATGGCAGCGCATATGGAAGCGAAAAAAGTGATAATAGACGAAGTGAATAGCAGGACTGGGCTGGGGTTCCATCCTGGAAGATTCACTTTAGGCTATGCACGTAGGTTCACTGAATATAAACGGCCTGACCTTGTGCTGTTTAACATAGAATGGTTAAAAGCGATTGCTGAAAGAGTGGGTGACATCCAGATAATATTTGCCGGAAAATCCCATAGCCAGGACACCAAGGGCAAGGATCTTATGAAAAAGATAATCCAGTCCGCAAAGAGCCTGAACAGCCAGGACTGCAAAATCAGGATAGCTTTCCTTGAGAACTATGATATGAGCCTGGCAAAGAAATTAGTATCTGGCTGCGATGCCTGGCTTAATACCCCTCAAAGGCCGTTTGAAGCCTCTGGCACGAGCGGGATGAAAGCTGCGCTAAATGGTGTCCCCCAAATATCCACATTGGACGGATGGTGGCTTGAGGGCCATATAGAAAATATCACTGGCTGGAGCATAGGGCCGCATCCGCAGGATCCAGGCTTCCAGTATGACAACAGCATGGATGATGAGGCAGCAGACCTGTACACTAAACTTGAGAAAGTCATAATCCCAACGTATTACGGAGAAAGTGATAGATGGTGCGAGATAATGAAACACTGCATAGCGATAAATGCAAGCTTCTTCAACACATACAGGATGGCTGAGCAGTATGTATCTAATGCATATATGGAGTAAGGCATATCCTACATATACTAATTGCCAGCTCCAAAAAAGCATATAAACCACGAGCCAATATTACTGCAGATGGACAAGATAAGCTCTGCGAGGAAAATAGCGGCCGAGAACCTCAGATCATTATATGGTGAAAAAGGAATTTTTGCAGGGGCATCCCATTTCAATGACTACTGGAGCTGGGATTCATTCTATGCAAGTCTGGGCAGCCTGGCATTGGGTGATTTTGATATCGCCAGGAAAAACCTGGACCTGTTCATTAGCGGAATGAAGAATGACGGGCAGATACCTCTCAGAATCGGCACGACCACTTTAGGAATCATTCTGTCATATATTGGATTTAAGCAGGCAAAAAGGTTCCCGGTCTATAATAATGATAAGAGCCTATCACCTCCGGTCATCCAGAACTCCCTGTTCCTAATCGCGTTCCATGAGTATATCCTTGCAGCAAATGACAATGCATACCTGAAAAAAAATATAAGCAAGGTAGAGGATATACTTTCCTGGAATTTCGCCAAGGATAGGGACAGTGACCTTTTGATAGAGGAGGATGAGTACTGCAATTGGGCAGACAGCATAAAGAAGAAGGGGAAGGTGCTGTACACAAATATCTGCCATTCATATGCAAATAAATGTGTATCCGACCTATATTCTATGCTTGGAGATATGGATAAAAAAAGACATTATCTTTCACTGCACAAAAAGATAAACAAGAAGATAGATGACCTGTTCTGGAACGGAAAATATTATATTGACTGGATAGACAGAGAAAAGAAGCACGAATATTTCTCTACAGACGGCAATTTCCTCGCGATATTCTGGGATATTGCAGACAGGAAAAAAGCAGTCCGGATTGTGAAGGCCTCTTACGGATTCACAAAAAAAGGCGTGCCTGGCAGGTGTGTACATCCACCATATCCTGATAGCCTTGTCTCTCCTGCATTGAGATTAATAGGGCTCGGAGATTATCATAATGGTGTCTCCTGGATCTGGCTTGGGGCAGTGTGCGCTATCGCAAAAAACAGGCTTGGGATGAAAAAAGAAGCGCATGATATCATGGAACAGCTCGCATCCCTGATTATTG
>JAAXVZ010000147.1 GCA_013335235.1 Nanobdellota archaeon
TGAAGGATATCTCCAGAGAGTGAGGCAGGATTATAAAGTGATTCCTGGGCTAGTCGCGAGGATGCAGAAACCACAGAGGGCAGACTCAGTCTATCAGACGATTGAAAGATTGATTTCTAATTAATCTATGTCTTATGTGTCATTTAATTCTAGTATAATTTCTTATGTCCTCTTTTAATATTGGCTCAACTAGCCTTGCTAATTTGAGTGCAAGGTTGTAATACGGTTGAGCATTCCTTTCGTGATAACTCTTGCGGAGGATGATTAGCTTCTCAAAGAATTCTTCTTGAGACAGGTGTACCTGAGAATACCTTGGCATCCTTCCAGGATTCAACTCAAATTTATTATTATTACATAGTGCGTTTACTTCTATTGATGAAAACGCAATTGGTTTCGAATTATATTCCTCAGTTATCAGCCTCTCTTCACAGGGTCGATATAACCCACCAGGGACAAGCATTACTTTTCCAGAGGTCTTGTCGAATAGTGGCTGGCTGATTGCGATGCCAGTGTTTCTAGATTTCCCCTTGAAAAGCATAAATGGAAGTCCATTATGATAAAGTATTGCACCACACCCACCAAGTTCACCATAATAATTCTCTCCAGATTTCCACCTCCCGCCAAACATTACTTTCCAATAGTTACCTTCTGCATATTCACAAAAACCGCCTATGTTATGCCTTCCACCATAGAACTCTACTTGCTCTAGCCAGTCAACCTGAATAGGGTCTTCAAGCATCAAAGGATAAAGCAGTCTCTTTACAGGTTTGCTTAGTTGTATATTTTTGAAACCACTTACATCACACAGAGTGAACGAATGAAGGTAATCTAGGTACTCTTCTAATCGCTGCATTTTTTTATCACCTTCTTTCCAGGAAGAAGTATCAAAGAAGGCAGCATCTTTTTCCAGCTCTTTCATAGATATGCAAAGAAAATATGTTATTTATAAATGTTAATTAGTTAGGTAATTAAGCGAATCTATCTCTATCTTTTCCTAAAGCACTTCTCCTGATGGTCATCGACTATCCCCACAGCCTGCATGAACGCGTATATTATCGTCGACCCGACAAAATTCATCCCTCTTCTCTTGAGGTCAGCAGAAATCTTGTCCGACAGGTCTGTCTTTGCAGGAATCTCTTTTAGCAAAGTGAAATGATTGACGATTGGTTTTCCGCCAGAAAAGTTCCAGATATACTTGTCAAATGTTCCGAATTCTTTCTGGATATCTATGAATACCTCTGCATTGCGCTTCACTGACAATATTTTCAGCCTGTTCCTGACTATATCCGGATTCAGCATCAAGTCCTGCAGCTTTTTTTCATCGTATAGGATAATCTTCTTGCAGTCAAAACCATCGAAAGCTTTCCTGTATCCTTCTCGTTTTTTCAGTATAGTCGACCAGGAAAGGCCTGCCTGTGCGCCTTCCAGCACAAGGAACTCAAACAGCTTAGTGTCATCATGGACAGGAGTTCCCCACTCCAGATCATGATAGTCTTTGTTCAGTACATCAGAATTTGCAGCCCAGTCACAGCGTTCCATACATGTCCCTTGCATTATTTCCTGATTAATAAATCCATTTGTGCTCTTATCGATAGGTATTTATATTAATTTGCAAGCCTCAGCCATATGCAAGGAGCTAATGATTCGGCAAAGATTGGGAAGGCGAAGGAGAAACTGCTAAGGCTGATAGAGGAAAATTCTAACATATCTGGCTTGGATATGCCCTCGCTGTTTTATCTTAATTACATCAAAGAGATATTTCCTCTGAGGCACAGCGTTGAGGAAAATCTGCTTTTGTTGAGGCAATCAGGGACAAGCGATAAAGGGTTCATTGACAAGATCAATATCATAGAGAAGGAAATGACCAGCCTAGTCAGCCTGCTTTCTTCATTTTCAGGTGAGCTCAGGCAGACTTTGGGAAATAGCTACGGCCTTGAGGCAATCAATCGTGATGATTTCTCCCGCAGCATAGGCAATCTGTGTGAGCTATTGAGAGTCTTTGGAAAGACAAGCGATTCTGAATTCAAGAAATATCTCGGTTACCTGGAAGGCCATCTTGCGACGCTCAAGGAGCTGATGAAACCTCTTCCGCTCTCGTTCAAGTTTGACCCTGTCCATGTAGATAAGGCAAAGCCATCGGTGATATATTTGCATGACCTGAGGTGCCTTAAGATAATGCGTGACCTCTGCTATCTGATGATAGACAAATCATTGTATCCTAACAAAGAATATCTTGTGCTCACTGAAATCACAGACTGCTTTACGCTGAATGCGAAGGAGTGGATACAGGTTGTAAGCTCGCAATCAGATGTGTTTTCAGATGTGATAGACAGGGTACAGAAGGCCTCTAAAGGGAAAGAGGCTTTGAAATATGGCTATTATGCGCCTATTGAGCCGCTGTCATTGTATGAGGCATATCTTGCACCTAATGCAAAACAGCATATATCGCCTAAATTAAAAGAATTTATAAAAATAAAGGCAGTCTGGTAAGCCTAAGCCTTGAATCTCTTCTCGACTTCTTCCCAGTTCACCACGTTCCAGAAGTTCGCGACATAATCTACACGCTTGTTCTGGTACTTCAGGTAGTATGCGTGCTCCCACACATCAAGCAAGAGTATAGGTGTTTTCCCGTCAGAGAGCGGAGTGTCCTGGTTCGCAGTGGACAGTATCTCGAGCTTTCCGCCGGTCTTCACAAGCCATGCCCATCCGCTTCCGAACCTTGTCATCGCAGCCTGAGCGAATTTTTCCTTGAATGCGTCAAAAGAGCCGAATTCTTTTTCTATCGCTTTCAACAGGTCGCCCTTCGGCGCGCCGCCGCTTTTCGGCTTCATGATAAGCCAGAACATGCTGTGGTTTGCGACCCCGCCTCCGTTGTTCTTAAAAGCTGTCCTTGCATCTTCAGGGACTTTGGACAGATCCTTTAGCAGGTCCTCAACTTTTTTCTTCGCAAGGTCAGGGTAGTTTGCAAGGGCCTTGTTTGCATTATCCACATAAGCCTGATGATGTTTGCTATGGTGGATAGTCATTGTCTGCTCGTCGATGTATGGTTCGAGCGCATTGTATGCGTAATTAAGTTTTGGCAATTCAAATGTCATATTATCCGCCTCCTAGAATAATACTTGGTTAGAGCTGGCTGTTTAAATAAATTAGGTTTAACCCTTGAACGAGATAGGCGGCTTCCATTGTCTCATTGGCTCCGACACTTGCGTCGATATCTATCTCCACAGGCTTTGATGTCTGAGGGACATAGTCGCGTGTTGATATATAATTTACAAGCAGCATGAACAGCATGAATATTATGAACAGGGCAATCAATATCTCATGCCAATACAGCTCAAAAGGCTTTCTTTCCCTGAGAACGAATTTCCTCTTGTAAGGCTTCCTTGGCATATTATCGCCTATGTACTTTCCAGTGTACTCTCCTTTCATGCTGTTATCTTTGGGAACTTGATTATATAAATTTTGCCATGTGAATATGAGACATTAGCCATCAATTTATAAACAATTGATGAATTTCAATTATCGATGATTCCAGAGAATGAGCTAACTGAATTCAGAGATGCTGTCCTGCACTCAGCTAGGCCATTGATATTCTTTGATGATGATCCTGATGGCGTCTGCTCTTTTTTGCAGATGCAGAAGCTGAATTCTGAAGCAAAAGGTGTCATAAACAAAGCTACAGGGATGCTCGATGAGCAGTTCCTGCACAAGGTAGAAGAGCTGGATCCAGACACTGTTTTCATTCTTGATGTGGCTGAAGTCTCTCAGGAGTTCCTGAACAAGATCCACAGCTGCTATTGGCTGGACCATCACGAGCCACACTCTCTGAAGAATGTCAAGTACTATAATCCCATGGTCGCAAGCAAAGGGAAAGACAACAGGCCGACTTCTTATTGGGCTTATAGGATAGCTAAAAAAAACCTGTGGCTTGCGATGATAGGGTGTGTCGGCGACTGGTTCTTGCCAGATGACCTGAAGGCAGAGTTTTCTGAGAAGTATCCAGAGCTTTTGCCTACTAGGATATCAAAGCCTGAAGATGCGCTTTTCTCGACGCAGCTTGGCAGGCTTGCAAGAGTGGTCTCATTCAATCTGAAAGGGTCGACCAGGGATGCGATGACAAGTGTCAAGCTGCTTTCAAAGATCGAAGAGCCTGATGAGATACTCTCCCAGTCGACTGATGCAGGCAAGCAGCTGTGGAAGAAGTACCTTAAGATCCATAAGACATATGAGGAAATCAAGTCCAGGGTCGCAGTTACAGAGGAGGAAGTGATACTTTTCCTGTACAGCGAGGATGAGATGAGCCTGACTTCAGACCTTTCCAATGAGATACTATATCTATACCCTGATAAGTTTGTGATAATCGGAA
>JAAXVZ010000148.1 GCA_013335235.1 Nanobdellota archaeon
CTCAGCAAGAAGTATCATAATTCAGGATTCAGGATCCGGATAGGTTTTTTTGTTTGAAATCTCCGGACCAGATTTATTCGGATCATCCCGGTTTCATAACCGATGGATCTTTCCTCAATGGGCGCCTGAGAAATGAGGGCCATATTGATGTATGAAATACCAAAATACCAGCGGTCGCTGTTATATCCGGCTGAGATCAAAAGGTCCGACCGCAATCCGAGAACTAATCCTGATTTGATTTTATCCTTCACTGCTTTATCATCCGGGCTCTTCAGGGTTCGGACATACCACTCGCCGATCTGTTTCATCTCTGATTCCTTCATCCCTCTTGTCGTGATTGCAGGTGTCCCAATCCTCAGGCCGCATGGGTCAAATGGTGTCCCCCTGTCATTCGGCACCATGTTCTTGTTGGTATAGATATGCACTTCGTCCAAAACCTGGACAGCTTTCTTCCCTCTGATGCCAAAGCTCTTGTCGACATCCATCAATATGAGATGATTGTCTGTTCCGCCGCTTACAAGCTCGACTCCGTGATCCAGGAGAACGTCAGCTAAGACTTTTGCGTTCCTGACAATCTGCTCAGCATAATTCCTGAAGTCCGGCTCTAAAGCTTCCTTGAATGCTACAGCCTTTCCGGCTATGACATGGTCAAGCGGCCCTCCCTGCATCCCGGGAAACACTGCAGAGTCGATCTTCTGTGCGAGATTCTTCTTGTCATTCGGATTGATCCTGTCAGACTCCTTGCACATTATCATAGCTCCCCTGGGTCCCCTTAATGTCTTATGTGTTGTCGTTGTGACAATGTCTGCAAACTTCACAGGGTTCTCATGCACTCCTGCAGCGCATAATCCTGCGATATGCGCGATGTCAGACATATGGTATGCGCCGACCTCTTCAGCTATCTCCTGGAACCCCTTGAAATCAAGTGTCCTTGGATACGCAGAAAACCCAGATAGCAGGATTCTAGGTTTTATTGTCTTGGCAGCTTTCCTGACATCATCCATGTCAATCCTTCCTGTCTTAGGGTCGACACCGTAATGGAAGAAGGTATAGAACTTCCCAGAGAAGTTGACAGGGCTTCCGTGGGTGAGATGCCCTCCGTTAGACAGGTCCATAGCAAGTATCTTGTCCTTTAATTCTGTGACAGCGAAGAATGCCTCCATATTGGCCTGGCTTCCTGCGTGGGGCTGGACATTGACATGCTCTGCGCCAAAAAGCTTCTTTGCTCTTGATATGGCCAATGTCTCGCATACATCTATATACTCATTCCCGCCGTAATATCTTTTTCCGGCATATCCCTCAGAATATTTGTTCGTGAGCGTTGACCCGACAGCCTGAAGGACGGCTTTCGAGACAAAATTCTCTGAGGCTATCATCTCGACGCCTTTCTCCTGGCGCCCTGTCTCTTTCACAATCGCATCATATATCTCGTTGTCCGCATCCTTTAGAGAATCCATCATACCCACCCCAAACACTAGGTTTTCTTGATTATCTTCGGCCTTATAAGATTTACGTTATAGCAGACCAAGACCGGAAGCAGCAGCGATGCTGCTGGTCTTTTGAGTCGAACTTTGAGAAAGATATGGGGAATACTGGCGGAAATTGCCTGCCACCGGTATGCTTCCAAACACCTATTTGGACATGATTCAGTCAACAAAACAGGAAAAAAGTGCTGCTTCTTTTTTTCCTAATGAGCTAAAATATCAATAAATCTTATAAATAACAATATATATTACTTAATAGTAATGACTGACTTCAAAGAAGTTCTGATGTCTATCAATAAATTATGCTTCAACTTAGATTATAGAGCTGCTGAGGCATTGCTGCCTGAGCTGGGAGGAAGCGCACAAGATACATATCAGCACCGCATCTTCCATTCTTTTGAGTATAGGGTATATGCAGCCATGGCAAGGCAGCTAGAAAAAGGGCTCTACCAGCGCTATAACCGCATGCAGAGCGAATTCAGGTTCATTGTCCAAAAGGAATCTCCGTTTGCCATGCTCATGCAGGATACATATACTTTGCCATATTTGATTAAGGATGAGATTTTTGAGGAGGGGATACTTGTGTTCCAGGAGGAGGCATCAAGTGTCTTAGGCTACTATGACCTGTGCCATACTGCGGTTTGGAACCTGGATATGTACAGGATAGATAATACGCCTGACATGATGAAGGTATCTACGCTCTACCAGCATGGTTTCCTTGTCCATGCCTTAGGCGACCATGGGAAAGCGACCGGCATGTTCAGTGAGGCGAGGTCGCTATTCGAAGAGAGGGTTGCGGATGAGGCAAATCTTGGCACATTGATGTATACCCAGGGAGCCATCATGTTCCAGGACCTGAAACATCCCCTGGCAAAAGAATGGCTTGACAAAGCGCAGGAGACGATCAAGTCTGCGACTGAGCCAGCTGTCCGGAAGGTATGCAGCCAGCAATTAGACGAGGTAAAGGCAAAGTACATTTCGATGAATAATTAGTTCAGCATTCTCCTTCGCCGGTGACGCAGCCAGGCTCACTTCAAGTATAGGCAGCTTGTGGCATAAGCAAACTTAATTCCGCCTGCTTCATCAAGGACTTCAAGTGCCAAGAGCTGCAGGGGATTATTTGAGGGAGGCAGGTATAGCCTGACTTTCTCTCCAGCGTCAACCCTGACTACGCCGTCGATCATATAGCCTTTATCTGCAGTTTCCCTGAGTGTCATCTGGGTCTGCGGCTGCCCTGAATTCCATGCAGACATGGCGCTCTCTATTGTCCCTTCCAAGCTCTCATGCAATTTATCTAGATTTAGTCCCATACAACAGAATAGTGCGTTTGCTATTTAATTGTTTCCATGCAGCTGACAAAAAAGAAACGCAGCGAGAATGCAAGAAAAGGTGCCATTTTCTGTACACAAAATACTTGGGTTTACACGCACCCTGAACTTTAGCGTGGGGTAGCTGCCTTTCGCCGGATATTAATTATTGTCACTGGGTCAGCATCGATCTCAACTCAGTCAGAGACTTTCCTGCCAATTCCTGAGAAATCCTATCTGTCAGCCTATCATCTATATTCAGTGCAACATCATATTTTTTGCATTCACCCGCTAATCCATCGATGCACGCTAAAACAAATACACCAGATGCTTTTCCAGAAATATGTCCCTCATTAGATATCCTCTGCGCAGCCATCTGGAACTGAGAAGATGTATCTGGAATATATTGGATCCCTTCAATCTCAGACAAGTATCCTGGCTCTGCTCCAAGAAAATACACGGGTTTTCCCTGGCTTAAGAAATGCATGGATTCTTGCTTGATTCTTTGTTCCAGTATCCTTGCAGGCAGAAACTCTTTCAGGTATAGTTCAGTACCCTCTTCATATCTTTTCGCAGCTTCGCCAAGCCTATCTGCATGTACAATCACCAGGAACTGGTTTTCATCCATATTTAACCAAAAAGAAACACTATTAATATAATTTACTATTATTAAGTGGTAATTGTCATATTAAGGAAGTAAAGCCAAATCTCTTTGCTTTAAGATTAAGGACAGGGAAGTGAGTTTTTATAGATTCCAATACTACTCCTTATCTTCATGGACGTCTCGATCGAGTCAATCATCTTTATGGATGATGATGCCAGGGTATTCACTGAAGGGGTGGATGAATACTGGCAAAAGCACCAGCAAGGCATCCCTATCGAACCAGTAGGATATCTGTTTGAAAAAGACGGGAAATATTATGCAGGTGAAGGACGGCATAGGACTTATATGTACTACCACAGGCTGAACCAAAGAACTATGCATATCGCGAAGAGCGAGATACAGCTAAATAGCATGCATCAGTTTCATTTGCAGAATGGCTGTGTGACAATAGCTGACCTGTATGAAGAGTCACTTTATCTTGAGATTGAGGAATAAAAAGTATGCCCCGGTCGGGATTCGAACCCGAGTCCCAGCATCTCTTCCTGTGTCTTCCACAGCCGAAAGTGCTGGATGATTGGCCGGACTACACCACCGGAGCAAGATATGTCTTTGAATTTGCGTGGTGTTTATAAAAATTATGTTCTGATGAGCATATAATCGCCTTTGCAGGCTTTTTAGTGTTTGTACTATGGCCTTCTTATATTTCAGGGCTTCCCTTTATTTCTGAGGTAATCAAGATGAAAACGAAGATGCTTGCGATTGTATTGATATTCGCCATATTCATGGCAGCGTGCACAAGGAATGTGGCAGAACCAAAGATACTGCCTGCTGAAAAACCAGCCATCCAGGGAGATACAGAGCTAGCGCCTGAGCCTGTCAGGGAACAGGCATATGCTCCTGAAATCAACCCTAGTGATTTTTCACCGGAGATAAACAACAGGTTCTTTGAT
>JAAXVZ010000149.1 GCA_013335235.1 Nanobdellota archaeon
TTTTCCTGCGCGAACAACTTTCTTTTTGCCGTTTGTCAGCCCGCTATTATTGAAAAAAGAGGTGAAATATTCAAATTTCATATAATAGTAGACAAAATCTGTAAAATTATATGCAGTATACTTCTTCCTTGTCCCGAACAGGAACAAGACATATGCAAGATATATGCTGAGCATGATTGCCGCCTCAACCCGATTCAGCTTCCCGTCTATTGCGAATATCAGGAAAAGGACAGAGACAAATATCAGAAGAATGCCATCTCGTTTCAGGAAAGCTTTCTTTACGCTGATAGGGTTAAAGAGTGCAGCTATGCCTAAGATAAGGCAGATGTTTGCGATATTTGACCCGATTACATTCCCAAGAACAATATCATTATGCCCTTTGACTGCAGCTGCAATAGAGGATGCTAGTTCAGGTATGGATGTTCCAACAGCGACTACTGTGAGCCCGATTATGAATTCGGGAATTCCCAGCATCTTTGCAATCCTAGAGGATGACACAACAAAATAATTAGAGCTCTTTATCAATATGGCCAGCCCAAGAATCAGTAAAATCAAATGCAAGAACATAGCATTACCAACTTCTGATGATTAATAAATTTTATGTCAAAGCTCTGAGAATTCCTCATCCTTCGGTTCTTCCTTTGGCATAACCTTTGGCTCTGACATTATCTCTTGACCTGGATGCGCTGTTGGTTCCGGATTCTGTCCTGCTAGCTTTTGCTCTGTGGCCTTCTCCGCTCCTGCAATCACCTTCTCAAATTCATCAACTTTTTTCTGCGCAGGCGTCCCGACAACCCTGTTGAATACCTGCCTTATGTCTTTTGCTCCTGCAACATCGAAATACTCATAGAATTTCTCTGTCAGTTTCAGGATGAAACTGCGCCCTTTCTTCTCTTTTTTTATAAAACCAAGCTCTTCCAATTCTTCAATGTGGTCATAGGCCTTATTGTGCCTTATATCAACAACGTCGCTTTGGAGCGCCGGGTTCTTCCATGCTATTATCGCCAAAGTCTCTAGTATGGTCTTTGGGAGTTCGGTCTCAGAGACAATCTTCCTTACAAGAGAAAGGTATGCCTCCCGAACAGTGAGCTTGTAGCCGTCTTTCTCTTCAACGACCATCAGTGGAGAGTTCCTCATATCATATTCTTCCTTCAGCTTCTTTACATTTGTCTCTATAACCTGTTTCCCTGACGCACCTGTAAGGTTCGCAAGGGTCTCAGTGGACATAAGCCTGCCGGATGCAAACAATAGCGCTTCAATCTTGTTCTTGTAATCGTCGCTCATTTTGCTTTTGCGAAGTATTTGCCCTTGTCTTCTCCAAGCTTGCCTTCCTTGACAAGCACATCTATGACTTTAAGGATATCTTCTTTCTTGACACCCATATATGGAGATATCTCATCAATAGTCATCTTCTTATCTGAAAGCAGGACAATCAGGAAATTCCTTAGGAGGACTGCCGTGGTCTTAATATAAAATATATTATTCTCCCTTGTCTGTATTGCAAGGTTGTTTAGTCCATGCAGCCTTCCCTGAAGGTCGTTTATGAAGCTTGTGAACTCCGTGTTCTTGATCGCCAATTCCTCTGGCTCAAGTATCTCGACAGAAGTAGGCATGTAATCAAAACAGAAATCAAGCAAGGCTTTTGAATCCTTGAAGAGTAGCTCAAGCTCTGCAAACGCAGTAAATAGATCATTATCCGACAGCTCAGGCTGTTCAATATGCTCGTTAACTAGTACGAGTTTCTGCTTTTTCATATTCTTCAGGTGTTCTGCTAAAGTCTCTTTGACATGTTCTTTTGGTTTCCCTACTATTTCTAGTATTATCCTTACGTCTAAGTATCCATCTGCGACCATTGACTTGACTTTTTTTTCATCCATAGCTAGCTTTCAAAAGGGAGAAAATTAATAAGGTTTTCCATGCGCCTAGATATGCCAGGCAATGCTTTTTGACTTGAGGAGATCCTTGAAAATCCTATCGTGCGACATGAGCGCGAAGTCTTTTGCCGTATCATCATATATTATTTCTGACTCTCCCTGTCTTTTCTTGACATAAGCAATAACCTCATCTGAAGTAGTCTTCTTTTCCTCTACAGCGTTCCGGAATGGCCTTAGCATCATCCTCTCATCATGCGGCATCTGTTTCTCTACATAGTCTAAGAACCGTTTCGAGTAATAAAGAGCCTCTTTGCTCTCAAAGCCCGAAAAGAGAGATTTTCCCTCAAGCGATTTTATCTTGTCGAATGTGGGAACATGCAAGACATTATCTTCTTCCCGGAAGGGATTCTCTGTCCCTATCTCTGATGGCAACACAGAGACAGAGGATTTCTCAATGTGCCTTGAGGTATATTTCAGTGCAAAAGACAAACCAAGTATCTTCTCAAAGGAATTCATATCTGACCCGCGATATTCTATTGTGCCGTGAGACGTGATTTTCACTGGCTTCCAGCTGGAGTCAAGTGCAGATATCTCTGCGTCGTCTTTTGCGAACTCGCTAAGGTTCGCTCCCTCTTTTTTCAAGAGATATTTCCATTTAGCTGTTCTCTCGCTTATTTTGTGCAACAAGGCATCAAAATCAGTGCAATATTCATTCAGCACACCGAATTCTGGCTGCATTTCATACAAGCTACCGGGCATATGATCTCCGCGATAATAAATCGCTCTTGAGTCTTTCCCTATACGTTTTCCTTCATAATAAGGGCTGGACTGCATAAGTGCTGTCACTGCCGGGTCGATCGCTATATACATATTGAAAAGGTCAAGGACCCTGCTCTTTGAATTTGAGCTGATATCCATAAAAAAGAAACGGTGGTTTGGGTTAAAAGAGTTCCTTGGAAGGGAATAATGAAAATGGAACCCGATGCATCTGTTTGCTACCTGGAAGTTCTGTTTCCCAAGAATGTTCTCTTTTATCGCGTATCTCCTGTCCTTCCTTGCTGTCCCTTTATTTTTTCCAGGGTATGTGCTGAGATTGAATATCCCTAGATCCATTCTTTCAAGCTCAATCAAAAGGTGTTCGAAATCAGAGAGGAGATTCTCGATGCTCGGCTTGACAGAGGTATGCGGAAAAGTAATATGCTCTAGCATTGCGCTGCCGCACTCTTTTGTGAGTGAAGAGCTTGTGAGCTTGCCTTTGAGTGCAGACAGGACTTCATCAGCCTTATCTACCACGCTTCCTTTTGAATCAATCACAAAAAACTCTGTCTCTATCCCAAATAACCTAGGACTGCCGATTATCTGGTCATATATCATCTCAACAGGTAGTCCTTTCTGATTTATCAAGCTATCCCAAACATTTTATAACTCTGGCCAATCCTACACATTGTGATAAAGGATTTCGAGCCAAGGCTCTACCAAGAGACAATACTTGCGACTACAATAGAAAAAAACACATTGGTTGTACTTCCGACAGGCCTTGGAAAGACCTATATCTTCCTTATGCTGGCAGCGCAGAGGCTAGCTAAGTGTCCTGATAAAAAACTCCTGTTCCTCGGACCTACAAGGCCGCTGATCAGCCAATATAGGGATGTGTTCATCCGTCATCTTGATATCGCGCATGACAAGCTTGCGATCTTCACTGGCAGTGTTAGCCCTGAGAAACGAGCGTTGTTATGGGAGAAATCACAGATAATATTTTCGACTCCCCAAGGCCTTGAGAATGATGTAATCTCAAAGAAAGTGAAATTAGAGGAAGTATCGTTGCTTGGATTTGACGAAGCGCACCGCGCAGTCGGAAATTATTCTTACTCCTGGATCGCTGACCAGTATATGAAGCTCGCAAAAGAGCCAAGGATACTTGCCCTGACCGCATCCCCTGGGTCGGACCTGGAAAAGATAACTGAGGTCTGCCGGAACCTGCATATCGAGGCTGTTGAAGTCAGGACAGACAATGACCCGGATGTAAAGGAATACATCCAGGAGGTCAAGGTGCATTATATCTATGTCGAGCTGCCGAAGATGTTCATTGACATACAGAAGCATCTCCAAACTGCAATCAAGCAAAAGACAGCTAACCTTGGAGCTGTTGTGCAAGTAGAGAAAATTCCGGAGTCAAGACAGGACCTATTGAAGCTTCAAAGGCAGCTATTGGTGAAGGTATCTTCAGAGAGAGATTTTGAGGCGATGCGCGGGCTATCTATCCTCGCTGAGCTGATGAAGCTTTCGCATGCCCTTGAACTACTTGAGAGCCAAGGGATTACTCCGCTCTGTGATTTCCTAGAAAACATAATAGCTCAAGGAAAAGCAGGGAAGACCGCTGCTGCAAAGAATCTCATCCAGGACCTGAACTTCAAGTCTGCCCTTATATTAACGAGGAACCTGAAAGAGTTGAATATAGA
>JAAXVZ010000150.1 GCA_013335235.1 Nanobdellota archaeon
CGATGCGTTCCGTGGCCAGTGGAAGCATGCTCTCCGTTTTGATTACCATTATGCATTGCCAATTGATGCTTTCAGAAACTAAGGCTAACTAAAAGATATCCAATATAGTCAAAATGGCGGTCCAGTAGACCGTAATCCCCATCCGAGAAAATGTGTCCTTTTGCAGGTTGACGACAATAGGGGCTCAATTTTCTTGACTTTAACTTTCCTTATCTTCGCTAGCTTGACAATGTCATAGAACCCGACACTAGGTATCTGCGCTTCTTCTGCAATAACCCCTAAGAAAGACATTAACTCCTTATCCTCTCCCCTGTAGCTATCGCAAACCGCTTTTGCTAGTTTAGGGTCCCATAGCTGGCCTGTCCATAATGGCCCTGCATATTCATGCCCTGGTTTCGGAACCTCTGCACAGCTGAGGTCTGGAAGATCATATAAGAAATATCTGTGCTCTTTCATTATCTCATCTGCTTTCTGCCTGCCTTTCTCGCACCTGAAATATGCGCGCATGTAATGGTCCTTAGAGTAAGAATAGATTGGCAACAATGCTTTTTCGTATTGCGCCCCTATCAATTGGACTTTCCTTATCAGTATTCTCAACCCAAGTTCGTGCATGAGCTCGTTTTTCAGGGGCTTTGCCCAGTACTTCCTGGTGCATGCTGTCCTTGAGCTTCCGGCAAGGGCGCTCGTGTCTGTCGCAGTCACGGCAAGTATCCCGTTCCTGGCTAACCTGAGTATAGAGGAATCCAAAAATGGATTTGGTGTCCCGAATGGGTCCACTTCGATATAATCAAAGCCTTTGCTGTTCAAAAGGAAAAGGTTTGCATCCTGGGAAAACACATTCATGTCTGGCAACCCGTTTCTGGCCATATTGGCCTTGATCCGCTCTGAAGAGGAATAATCATTAACAGCAAGATACTTTATCTTGCCTTCTGGAAGCTCTTTAGCAAACCGGATCGACCTGATGCCTGTTCCAGCCATTATATCTGCTATCTGCATTTCCTTATCTGGAACCGCAGACAGGAGAAGGACAGATATATCCCGATTATGCTTCATCACCGGATTATAGAATACCTCTAGCTTCTTCGAAATCTTTGTCTCATCAGATATCTCGACTTCTGCCAGGCCTTCTTTGATAAGCATATACTAGAGGAAAAGAGACAGATAGATAAAACTACTCAACATAGACCCAGGCTTTTTTCACTTGTCTGATATCCTCATTCTGCAGTTTTACCAGGACAGGATAATATCCTGATACGCCGTGCGGTATGTCAATGACCATATAGACCCTTGCTGTGTCCTTGACCCGTATCCCTGAAACACGATCATAGATGTCCGGACCAATCACAGATACAGTCAGGTCTTTTTCATCCAGGTCTGTCAATGTGACTGAGACCATGTTCTCTCCTTCAGAGAGCGTTGTCGGATATATCCTTCCGATGCCTGCGCTGGCAAGCGACATGAGGAAAAGTGAGATCAATGCAATCGAAAATAGCTTCATAATACCACCCTGAAGTGAAGATATGACGCAGATATAAATAATTACCTGCAATCATCTATAAAGCAAGGTTAGAGGTTGCCTCGGTACCAATACTTGACTAGCCAATGCTAAATCTTTAAAAATACCCCTCAAGTCCTAAACTTCATGTCAGATTTAAGGCAAGCAGTCATCAGTGTCCTTGGCCATGTCGATCATGGGAAGACCAAGCTACTCGATAGGATAAGGGGCTCTGCTACGCAGACAGGCGAAGCTGGCGGCATCACCCAGGCAATCGGCGCCTCCATAATCCCTCTTGAGACCGTAAAAAAAGTCTGCGGAAGCCTGCTGAATGAAAAAACAAAATTCACTATCCCTGGCCTCTTGTTTATAGATACTCCTGGCCACGCTGCTTTCACTACACTCAGGAAAAGAGGGGGGAGCATCGCGGATATCGCAATACTTGTTGTGGACATCAATGAGGGACTGATGCCACAGACAATGGAGAGCATAGAGATACTGAGGAACTTCAAGACCCCGTTTGTCATTGCCGCAAACAAGATAGACATAATCCCTGGCTATAAGCAACTAGACAAGAACCTGCTCAAGAACCTGAACAGCCAGGACCCGTTTGTCCAGGAGAAATCTGAGACAAAGCTATATGAAATCGTCGGCAAACTATCTGAAATCGGACTGAACTCTGAAAGGTTCGACAGGATTGAAGATTATACAAAACAAGTCGCAATCGTCCCTGTCTCTGCTATCACAGGGGACGGGATTCCTGAGCTTCTTATGGTTCTCATAGGCCTTGCCCAAAGGTATCTTGAGACAACCCTCAAATTGCATGTGTCAGGGAATGCAAAAGGGACTATCCTCGAGGTAAAAGAGACTCAGGGGTTAGGGAAGACTCTTGATGTCATCGTATACGATGGAATATTGAAGAGAGGAGATAAGATAATAATCGGCGGGCTTGAAAAGCCGATTGAAACAAGAGTGAAAGCGCTCCTTGCGCCTGTTCCATTAAGGGAGATGCGGGATAAGAAGACACAATTCAAGGCAATAGATGAAGTAACCGCTGCAACAGGAGTGAAGATATCTGCACCAGACATAGATGGGGTCATCGCAGGCATGCCTCTGCAAAGCTATACTGATACAACAAGAGACGCTGTGATGTCCGAGATACAGAAAGAGATACAAGAGGTCATGATATCCACTGAAGCGCAGGGGATACTGATAAAAGCAGATACTCTTGGTTCTCTTGAGGCCCTGATATTCCTGCTTAAGGAAAAGAAGATCGCCGTGAGGAAGGCATCAATAGGCAAGATTACAAAAAAGGACATAACTGACGCTGAATCAAACTATGATAAGAATCCGACAGACGCTGTCATCTTAGGTTTCAATGTTGAAAGAGAGGGGGATGTCACCGGCTCAGAGCGTGTGAAGATAATATCCAGTGAAATTATCTATAGAATTATAGAAGAATTCGATGCCTGGAAAGAGCAGCAGATAAAGCTCCTTGAGGCAAGAGAACTAGATGAGCTAATCAGACCATGCAAGCTTGAGGTCATGAAGAACTATGTGTTCAGGCAAAGCAACCCTGCGATTGTCGGCATTTATGTCCTTGAAGGTAAGATAAAGACTGGGACCCAGATCACGAAGACAGGGGCACCAATATGCTATGTAAAAGGTATCCAGCAGGAAAAAGAGAGTATCCAGAGCATTACAAAGGGCAAGCAGGCAGCATTCTCGCTTGATCAGGTCACGATAGGAAGGCAGATCCTGGAAGGGGATATAGTATACAGCTACCTCCCAGAAGAGGACTTCAGGAAGATAAAGAAACTGACAAAATACCTGAGCCAGGGGGAGGTTGAAGTCTTGAAACAGATTGCCGAACTGATGAGGAAGAACAACCCGGTCTGGGGAATATAGATGGAAAACCTCTCTGTCTTGAATTCAAAAGAGCGAAAAGGGCTTTATTCCATGATGGAAACCCAATATGGCTGCACGTTCGGGGAAGATTATGAGATATATATGAATAGCGCGAACAAGATATTCATAATCAATAAGGATATTGCAAGAATCAACCTATCTGCACTAAGGATAAACTCCTTCGGATTATACGCAGGAGAGATATATAACGGCTACCTGAGACTATCTTTTGATGGCGCCATCTTGCTTGGCAAAAAAGCTACAAAGGGTATTCTTGACCTTACAGATGACCTTGCAGAAAGATGGTCTAAAGGCGAAGATGTAGTGGTGGATAGCGACCTTCATGGATATATGATTGTAAGGAGCGGAGGGGACATACTTGGCTGCGGCAAGCTTGCAAATAAAAAGCTTTACAATTATGTGCCAAAGGAAAGACGTTTCAATAATACTTGAACATATTCTGATCCTTGAGCATCCTTACAGCTTCTTCAAGCAATGGCGGAAATGAAGAAAAATCCCTTGCTGCCGCCGCAATCATGTTATTTCGTATGTTTCCTGCGTGGATAGCTGCTCTTTCTTCCCCAATCGTCTCTTTTACAGGAGATATCCTCTGCAATACAGTATAAAAACTAGTATAATATTTCCATGCTACCCTATCAGGCAACTGCCGCTCCATAGATCTATGCTTATATGCAAGCGGGTCAACACCGGGTGTCAGATATTTAAGAGCGCCTCCAGATGCAGAATACAGCTGGAGTTCAGATGTATCTGGCGCATAGAATGCATCAAATAGATCCGGCCGACCGTTGTCATTGAAGAAACGGCGCAGATTATTGCGTTTCTGCCTGATTTTTATCTGAAGCTCAGGCGGTTTCCCTGATTTGTCCATGTGCGGGTCAAAGCTGCCTGGCACAATCTCAAAAACTTCG
>JAAXVZ010000151.1 GCA_013335235.1 Nanobdellota archaeon
GACAAAAAAAGTCAGGCCGGGTTAAATTCTTTTCGAAAAAAAGGATAAAGGACATATTATTAATATGCACAGAGTTACTTCCTGCCATATAAAACCTGAAGATGAATATCGCGGATAAAGCAGGCTATGCTGCCACATTAGGTATAAGAGAGCTCTCACATAATTTCAGTCCTGCACCATCGTTTGTTACGATAAACCCTACATTCAGCTGCAACCTGAAATGCAAGATGTGCAATTATTGGAAGATAAGGCAAAAAGAAGAATTGTGCGCTGTAAAATGGAAAAAAGCGATTTCTGAGCTAAAGGCCTGGCTAGGATATTTCCATCTCTCAATATGCGGTGGAGAACCATTGCTGCGGCCGGATATAGAAGAGATAATTGCCTTTGCATCAGGCAATAAGCTGATGATTAACCTCATGACAAACGGGACACTCCTGAATAATAGTAGAATAAATTCATTGCAGGAATCTGGCCTAACGTCTGTGACTATCTCTATAGATTCAGGAAGAAAAGAATTCCATGATTCTCTTCGAGGTGCGGCAGGCACGTATGATAAAGTGAAGGAAGCAATCAAAGATCTAAGGAAAACCAAGATGAAGATATTTCTCTCATCTATCCTAATTGACCCTTCTCCTTATAGCATGCGTATTCTACTGGACATGTCCAAGGAGACTGATGGGATCTATTTCCAGCCGCTGATGGTGCGCATGCCAACACAGCACCCAGGGGATAAAAAATTCTGCGCAAGGCTACCTGAGAAAAGGCAGGCTGCAGAAGCCATCGAAATCCTACTAAAGGAACGCAGCATTGGAAAGATAAGGAACTCGCTTGGCCAGATACGGTCGATGAGAAGATATTATGTTGAAGGGATAAAGGAGTTTCCAATGCTCAGTTGCAGCAGCGCACATAACTTGAGCATAAGCCCAAAAGGGGATATGTATTCCTGTTTTTTCATGGGAAAGATAGGCAATATAGGTAATGGCATAAAAAAAAGCTTCATGTCAGACTTAGGTAAGAAGATGCGCAAGGATATATCCACATGCAAAAAAAGCTGTATCATAATGAACTGCAACTACCCTGAGAATATAGGAGACCGCATAAGGCGGTTTGCTTCAATTGCGCACTGACTGGAGTATCTTGTCATATTTTGCCGCTACTGCTGCTATTGAGAATTTGTCCTGCCCAATCCTCCTCTGCTTATTTGATGGCATACCAATCATCCGGGATATCCCTTCCTGGATAGATTCTGTGGAGGGTTCTACATATTCTGCACCATATGCAATCTCAGGTATTCCACCACGCCGTGTCGTCAGGATCCTCGCACCGCAAAACTGTGCCTCAAGCAGGGAGACTCCGAAGCACTCTTCCCACTTGACAGGATAACAAAAGATATCTGCTTCCTGATATTCCCTGATTAATCTTTTCTCATCAAGTACCCCCAAATACTCGATCCGCCTGTCTTTCGATATGATACTAAATATATCATTTGAAAACTTGCTGTGCGTGTAAAGCATGTACGGCCCTGCAATCCTCAGTTTTAGCTTGTGGTTGCGTATCTTGCTAAATGCAAGTATCAGCTCCTCAACTCCTTTTTCAGGCACAACCCTTCCGCTATAAAATATCCTGCCCTTTTTCTTTTTCCCAGGCACATACTTCTTTGTGTCAACAGAATTATACAATATAAATGAAGGTTTGCGATTATATTGCTGGTCAACGCTTTCTTTGACATACTGGGATACAGAGAGATACACACTAAAGTTCCTGTCACCAAGACTATTGAGGAAAGAGTATACATTAAAGAAAGGATTGCTGCCATACTCTCCAGGCCTGTTGTGAAAGCAGCGAATAGTTATCCTGCCACCCGTCATCCAGGACAATATACCTGGAAGACCTACATTGAAATGGACATATCTTGCATTTATTTTCCTTATCTGCATGCATGCACGGATGTAGAAGATAAACGGCTTTAGCCATCCAGGGAAACTCGCATCTATATAGCTATAGAGGAAAGGACCTGAGACAGATGGTGTCTCCGGTCTCAGGCTCACAATATGTACTTTATATCCAAGAGCAGACATTCCGTCCGCCAAATTGAGCGTCACTTTGTCTACTGCATCTGTGCTTACCCTTGTAAGCGGTTTCCTGTGGCCACCTACAAAGATAATACTGCGCCTGTCCTGATCCATCTCATAAAACCCATTATCTGTTAAGATATAAAAGTAATGCCTCAATAATGAAAATACCAGCGAATGGCTACACTGACTCTGTTCGCAATACGTAAGCAACACTTGCATCCCTGCACTAAATTGCAGGATAGGTAAAAACCCAAAGGTATTTTCTTAGCGATAAGATCTACTGATTTTTCTGGCCACAGGAAACTGGATTTATTTTTCCCGTGTATCTCGAAAGATATATTAAGCGTGCATGATAATAAGATTTTATGACCGATATCCTCAAGGACATTGACGAACAGAACAATAAGTGGACCACGTATTTTATAATAATACTTGGACTTGGCTCTCTCTTCCTTGGCATTAGGTCCAGAGACTTCCTGGAGACAATACTGGGACTCTTTCTCCTTGGCGGTGCTGTATTCTACGATAAGACTTCGCTTTGGAAAGGATATCCTCTTGGCATGAAGCTGATAACTTTTTTCATGCTAGTTGCGGTCGGATTTGGCTTGGAGAGCATCGACTTCCAAAAAGAGAGATTCTTCTTTGGGTTATCCTTAACAAAACCATATGCTATTATTCCGTCACTTTTTGGTTTTGTAATTCCGCTGGCTACAATCGGCCTTATATACAAAAGAGCAGGATGGAAGGTATTGGTTGGGCTGAGGGCATTTGTATGTATAGACTTTCTAATAACATATACACGCATGCTTGCATTTCCACTCACGCCCTTGCTGAAGCTGGAGAATAATTCCAGGCTTCAGGGCCTAGCACCGGAAGCATTATCCCAAATTGAGGGAACAACAAAACTTATCCTTGCCATACCAATGGTAATTATTTTTGCTGTCTCCTTGGGCACGCTTGTCTATATATATAAGAGGAGAACTTTTTTCTCTAAACATTGAAAATAGTTTTTTCTAGAGATATAATCTGTTTTATTTCCAGAACTGCACCTGCGCATGAGCAAGCATGTGTCAAATCCATGTGCAATCAACTATCTTACAAAGCCAAAAGAAAAGGTGGGGACGTAGGGATTTGAACCCTAATCCGACGGTTACTTCCCGGCGGTCATCGCCTTTTACAGCTCAATCGCTCCATGACTGGAGCCGCCTATACTAGCCAGGTTGTACTACGTCCCCGAAAGACTAAAAACAAAAGAAATTTAGGTGATTTATAAAGGTTTATTTACTGATGCAAAGCAATGCTGATTTGAAGGAGAAGATGAATGGGCACTGCATGATGAACTGGCGCTGCATGAGATTCAATAAGATTTATATTCCAGCGGCTCATTACCATTTCAAGGTGATATCAAAATGGCAAAAAAAGAAGAACAAAAGACATTATTGCAAAAAATAGGCCCCTGGGCATTTCTAGTAGGACTGCTTGCAGCAGTGCTCGCAACACTATTCAACCAAGTATGGTGGGTACTAGGCCTGATAGGCGTAGTTGTCGGGTTGATGAACATCACAGACAAGGAGACATCCTCATACCTACTCGCGAGTTTGACATTCCTTATCAGCGCAACAGCACTCCAGGACACAATTGTATACCTGTTTGAGAATGTGCCGCTCCTCGCGACAATGCTAAAGGGAGTCGTCCCTGTTGTCGGCCTCCTGAAGACAAACATAACATTTATGGTTGCTCCAGGCGCTGCAGTTGTTGCATTGAAGGCCCTATTCAACCTCTCAAGGGATTGAATAGATTTTTCTATTATTTTCCTTTATTTTTCATCTTTAGAGAAGCTATAGTTCCAAAAAGACTATAAATCCCCAGTAAATTTCTTTGATAGGGTGAGATATCCATGGGAATAACTGAAACATTTACCAGAAGCTGGGAGATAACAAAAGAATCATTCAAGGTGATAAGATCTGACAAGGAGATACTGATATTTCCGGTGCTTGCATCTATCTTCTCTATAGTATTTATAGTGATAATGGCACTGCCTTTCTTAGTCACAGATATTATGCAGAATCTAGGTCTCGGAGACCTGAGCGCCTTGCCTTATTATCTTGTTGTGTTCATGATTTATCTTGGGACCGCATTCATCGCGACATTCTTCAATGTCGCTGTAGTATATTGCGCTAAAAAGCGTTTTGAAGGAGGGAACCCGACTTTTGGGGAGGGCTTGTCTGAGGCTATCAAAAGAGAGATCGGAAGAGC
>JAAXVZ010000152.1 GCA_013335235.1 Nanobdellota archaeon
CTTGAATCCGCTTACAGCGAGTCTTAGATTACTGCCTGTCGGAACTTCAGTTGCAGAGGCAGTGCATGTATCTCCGAAGCTGCATGTGGTACCGTATCTCCAGCTATGGATGCAGGCATTGCCTTTGGATGCAAAATCAACATAAGCGATATACCCGTCTCCATTCCCATCGTTCACTTCTCCGCCAACACAGCCAGGATTAGGATATCCTTTCACCATCTCTGCCTGCTCTTCTTCAGTGAACCATGGGACAAGCTTCCTATAAGGGTCATCAGTGCATTCGCACTCTCCCGGAACAGTGACAGCACAGACGCCGTTTTCAATGCTTGTGCACGCTGTACCGGCAGGTTTCTGCTCGCAGTCTTTTGCCGCAGTCCTGTCAGCACTGCAATAAGTGTATTTCCTCTTGTTTATCACTTCTACCAGTCCTGAGCTGCATACCCCTTCTCCGAAGCTGACATGTTCAGGGAGCTGGGCAGAGCTTGAGACAGGAGAGACCGGAGTTATCTTAGGTACAGATATGAAATTCCAATTTACCTGTTCACATGGGCTGTATCTTTGGGTGAACAGCCTTGATGTGCTGATCTTCTGCTCAGTTTGCTTTGGCAGCGGCGCACATGCCCTGACTAATCCGTATCTTGTGAAATGGCTGATATTTGCATATGCCACATTTCCGGAAATAGCCGTATCAAGGCCTCTCCATATCTTGTATGCCTCATCCCAATATGCAATAGAGAGGGTGTTCTCATCTATATCTTCCACATCTATGTCCCGATATCTTAGTCTAAGTTCTATGGGGAGTGAGAACTGCGTTCCTTCTGGCAGGGTATCATATACCAGATTTCCAATGACAACGCCGTTCTCTAGGCTATCAAATAGCTTGTCTTCTACCTTGATTCCAATTTTATTGCTGCTAGACACAGTCATGTTCTGAATCACAAGGATTGCCCTGTTGTCTGAAGAGACTATAGTGGTCTGCCTTGGCAGGATGGGCTTAGTCACTTGCCTATCGAATGTCCTTGAAATATGGGAGAACTCAAAAGACTCGCCTCCTTTTGAAAAAAGGATCTTCTCTGTCATATCTATGCTTATGGTGTCTGGCGTTATAGATACATTTGTTATCGGTGTGTCTTTTTCTATGACATAGCCAAGGCTGGCGAAATACCCTGTCTTATTTTCGAAGCAGGCGACAAACCTCTCTGTTGTCAGCTTGCCTAGCTCTGTTTTTGTTTCCTCCCTGATGCCGGTATCAGCTATAGACGCGATGATAGCTTCGTCTATGCAGCCGGCTATGAATCCTTCCACATTTATTCGCATGTCACTTGATTCAGATTTATCCTGGCTTGAAAGCAGGTTCATCTTAGAGGCGTTTCCGGTCCATACCGCATAGATGACCATTATTAAAAGCAGTAACCCAACAATCACAAACAATGTGATTGTGCCAGAAGGTACCGCTTGCCCATTTTTCATATTACAGCCGTGTCTTGATGCATATTTATTTCTTTCTGTTAAGTAAACTTTAAAAACACAGTTAGACTAGATAATGCCATGAAGCGGTATGCCCTCTGTATTTTCTTTGTTTTTTTTATGTCCCTTGCGGCTTTGGAAAATGCGACCGGCGGACCGGATGATGGGGATGTGGTTTCAAGACCAGATATCACAAGCGACGTCTGCTATAAGGTCATTGATGGAGAATTTGTCCTGGCAAGCGACGTCTGTGACTGCGTCGGGTTCCCTACAGCCAAATACAAAGAGGCATTAGCCACAGGCGGGTCACTTGATATAATGATTCTATGCATGATAGATCCTATTTTCAGGCAATGCTATGATGAGTGTCCTGATGCGCCTGAGACAGACGATATCGACCAGGACGGAATACAGAATAAAGATGATTTTTGCGACGCTACACCTAACTCTCAGATGCTCAGCATCATGAGGTCAGGCCCATTGGCAGGATGCTCTTGCGCAGACCTGTGCAGCAGTGAGGATTGCGTCGGAGAAATAGACAGTCCTTGCTATAAGGTATCATTCCTTCAGGGTTCCTGCAAAATCAGTGAAAACAATGATGCAGCATGCAAACAGGATTGCACAAAAGATCCTAACGGAGAGGCGAAGGAATGCAGCTGTTCAACAGACCCTGTCACAATTAACTCTGAGTCCGGTCCTGTTTGCGGAAGATATATGCTTCAGGTAATAAACGGCGCAGGGCAATGCATATTCGTTGCAGACAGCAATTTCTGCCAGGAACAGGAGGAGGCCAAACCTACCTCATGTGAAGGCCTGTCACATGATGCATGCCCCGGAAGCTGGTCTATCCTTGACGGCACTTGCAGATGGGTATGTGACGGCCAGGATATGGCGCAATGCTGGTTTGATCCTGTCACAGGGCAGCCTGTTGTCTCTAATTGCCAGCCTCTTCCGTATACTTGTGCTATGCACTGGGCTTGCACAGGCGGCCAATGTGCCTTATCATGCGATTCAGGCTGTGGACTGTCAGGCGTGGCAGACTGTCTTGGCACATCTCTGGGCTGGACATGCACAGAGACACAATGCATACAGCAGGATCCGGCAACGTTTGAGTGCGAGGCATCTGCCGATTGCACCAAGCCGCAGGTGTGTCAAGGGGAATATTCCTGCACCCAGGGGTTATGTATATGGAAGTATTCTGATATCTGCTCGTGCCCTTCTGCGTTCACAAGCGAGGATACGTATGTCCGGCAGTGCCTTTCCGCAGAGCAGCAATGCCCTGCGGCAGACATATCCCAGTGGGAATGCAAGGAAAGCGCGTGCTTTGCACCTCCTGAGGGAGGCCTTACCAAGACACTGGACTGCACATGCAGTGTTCGCCTGAAATCAGGAGATAAGCAGCTCACAACAAAGACAACAGTCTCATGTCTTGGTGACTGTAATAAGGGTATAGTTAGGAAAGAAGGGTTAGGAAAGATTGAGTGCTGGGACTATAGCTTGGCAGGCAGGGTGGATTCAGACGGCTGCAGTTTTGGCCTGTTGAACCCATGCGACTGCAGAGATGCAGGTGGTGATTATATTGGTGGGACAAATATCTGTGCCACAGATGATCTGAAGAGGCAGTGCGATCCTTCCTGCATCTCCTGTCCTTCCTCTGTTAGGAGGGAAAGCTATAATTCTGAGATTTGCTCAAAATCAGACAATACGACGGGCTGCAGCTACGTGCCTGCATCTGCAAAGGAGTGCTATGATTTCGAGCTGGCGCATAAAGACCAGAGGCATGGACCATTTTCATGCCTTGACGATCGCCTGTTCCAGGCATATTCAAATACATGCAAGGACTGCGAGGTAACTTATTCAAGGACCTCATTTAATTCAGAGAACTGCATCGTGACTAGTCCGGAGTCATATTGCAGGGAGACAGAGGCTCCGCCATGCAGCTGTCTCGGAATAGACGGAAACGGCAAGTGCGGAGAAGATAAGATATTTGCTCTTTGCAGCAATGAGTGCAAGCTCTCCAATTGCTCAATAGGCTATCATAGAGATGAGTTCAACTCAGCAACTTGCGGAAAATATGAACTGAGCAATGGAAAATGCATTTTTACACAAGTAGACCAGCTCCTATGTCTGGGTATTGAAGGGACAGACTCCTGCCTGGATGATCCTATAAAGAAGAATTCGCCTGACTGCGGGGCAGCCTGCCAGGAGAAGATTAAACGGTCAGCGTACAATTCATTTGACTGCAAGCAGCAGAACAGGACATGCGCTGAATCAGATATACCTATAATAAACTGCATCGGCATAGATGGGAGCGGAGATTGCGCGAATGACCCCATATATAATATGCTGAATTGCGGGATATCAGATTCAGATGGTGATAATGTAGATGATTCCTTAGATATATGCTCAGATACAGAGACAGGCCAGTATGTCGACAGCAAAGGGTGCTCATGTTCTCAGAAAGCCTGCAATGATTTAAACCCATGCACAGATGATGCCTGCTATCATGGTGATTGCTTTTTCACTTTTGATAACCAAAACACATGCGGCGGCCTGAATGATTGCCAGGCAAACCAGTGCGCCAGAAGCAAATGGGCTATCTTTCCTGAGGATGGATATGATTACTGCTATTCCGGCCAATGCCATTCCTATTCCTGTGAGATGGTCTCTTCTTCATACAGCAAATACTGCGATCCGGACGATGACGGGGATGGAGATCCGGATGTCAGCGACCCTGACCCAGATAATCCGGATATCTACACAGGTGCAACAGAGATCTGTGATGGGCTTGACAATGATGGGAACAGGGTGACAGATGATTTGCCTGCGCTTCCTGGCTGCGAGCTCTCTCTTGG
>JAAXVZ010000153.1 GCA_013335235.1 Nanobdellota archaeon
TAATTATAGATGGCTCATGCGGCTTTAACACATCTAGAACCATGATTCTTATTTGACCCATGTTTTATCAACACCACACAAGCCGTGAATAGCGGTCTGTTTATATAATTTACGGTGTATCTGCAAACAAGGTTTTATGCTCGAGAGACATAGAAATATTTAAAAACTGTTAAGCATATAGATATCCAGTGATATACACTCATGACCTGGGAAAGCTGTCTTGCTCTAAAGAATCTGATTCAGCCAGATTCATGCTGACATCCTCCGGGTCTTTTTTCTACAGGAATGACAAGACAAGGTTCCGCGGGCTGTATTTCCCAGAGCTGCGGAATGATGTTGAGTGGACCATGTTCAAGACCCTGGACACGATTAAAGTGAACCATACTCCATACGAACTAGTGAATAGGCAATCAGAGATAATAGAGCGTTCCAAATCCGGAACTGCAAGCTATGCTCTTGGAAAAGATGGCCTGAAACTTGTGACTGATGTTAAAGGTGAAATAACTTTAACTGTCGATATGAGGGAGATATATGATTTTGGCGATGCAGGACGGATATACAATATATTTGAGGATCATGGCTGCATAATAATCGAGTACAAGAAATACACTTCTAATGTGCTGGACAATATCAGCTACACAAGATTTTTAGCAATAAAGACAGACATATCTGGAAGAGAGCTTGTTAAAGCATGGAAGGAATGCGATTTCGAGGATGATTCCAAAAGGAAATCCTGGCCTTCAAGACTGTATGCTTATGAGTGCATCAGGCTGAAGAACAACAGGAGAGGCACAGTCGCATTTAGCTATGGAAGGAGCGCTGAAGAGGCTGTTTTCAGGGCAAAGGCCTGTTTCAACTCTTCTCCAGAGCCAGTCAAGATATATTGGGAGCATGGCACAATAGAGTCTATGGCAGCCTATAACTGCGCAGCTGCAAGCCTAGCCGGGCTTTACAGTGAAATCGGAAAGACCTCAGGATACTTTGCAGGCCTTCCATGGTTCTTCCAGTTCTGGACCCGTGACTTGGGCATATCAGCCAAGGCACTGGCATTGATAGGGAAAGGAGATGAAGCCAAAAAGCATCTAATGTCCCTGCTCAGTTTGATGGACAGCTCTGCCAGGCTCCCAAATAGGATACCGAACTCGACACTTGGAAGCGCAGACGGGACATTGTGGGTCTTCAAGAGGATAGGAGAGCTTGCTGAGACAAAAGGCATGTTCAATAGGATTGAATTAGAATCCATCCAATCAAGACTCGGCGCAATCATAACCCAGAATGGAGATAAATTACTGGAAGCAAAACCAGGAGAGACCTGGATGGATACGACATACGGAGGAGATACAAGAGTCGGCCCAAGGATCGAGATCCAGGCGCTATATCTTGCAACACTCGCTCTTGCTAGCAAGCTTGACCTGGTGCTAGGGAAAAAAGCTGAATTCCTCCCTGCTGAGAACAGGTTTAAGGACCTTGTAGCAAAAGAGTTCTACAAAGAAGGCTACCTCTGGGATGGCAGGGAGGATAAGACCCATAGGCCAAACATATTCCTCGCTTATTATGCATATCCTAACCTATTAAAAAAAGAGGAATGGGAATCAGCGTTTGACAAGTGCTTAGAGAAGACATGGCTGGATTGGGGCGGCCTCTCTACAATAGACAAATCACACCCGCTTTTCTGCGAGGAATACACAGGAGAGGACAATAGGAGCTACCATCGGGGAGACTCGTGGCATTTCCTGAACGCTATCGCTGCGATCTGCATGATCAAATTAAATAAAGAAAAATATCAAGGATATATAGAGAAGATAATAGCTGCAGAGATAAAAGATATACTTGCATTAGGATTGATCGGAAGACCATCTGAACTCAGCTCAGCTAAAGAAGAGAGAGCAGAAGGCTCTCCATATCAGCTCTGGAGCGCAGCGATGACAATAGAACTTCTCAATTGTCATAGAACCTATATGTGTTGAGGTAGCCGATGCCCAAGCCTTCGCTGGATTCTTCTCCTGTGTCAAAAGAGAAAGAGTTCTTTGGCAGAGCTATATTCGCCGCGCCTTTTTTTGCATAAAGTTCTACCAGGCAATATTCCAGTGTCGATTCATCAAGTATGCTCTTATTGTTGTGGACCAAAGAGAACTGGCTAGGCTCTTCATTGATATATGCAAGCAGATCTTTGTCATCCTTACTTGTATACTCAACAACAAGCTCATTTACCTTACGTGAGATCCTGGCATGTGGGGAGAGAGCCATTATCTCGCCGATCAGCTGCCCAGGGGACTCTGGGAGAATCATTATCTTGAGCCTAAGCTGGATGCTGTCTTCAATCAGCGCAAGCTTGATGTGGAAATATTTCCTGTTCCACTTGGCTATGACTTTTGAGAAAGAGTCTCTGTCATGCCAGGATTCAGGAGTCGCCTTTGAAAATTCAGAGTCCAGCTTAGCAGCTATCCCTATAACAAAGGCCAGATCATTATAAAAATCTCCCATAATTATAGCAAAGTTGGCAGGCTTTATTATATCTAACTGTTTCCACGCCAGTTATTTCTCTTTTGTCCTTTCAGCCTTCAATATTTCCCTGTTCAGCTTATTATAGTCTGACGCACACTTGTTTGAAATAGTGAGGATGTTTGAAAGGAGCCTGAACAGGAACAGGGCAAACAGCATAACTAATACAAGGACAATGATATGGCTAAAAGATATTTCCAATACCATGGAGAGCAACGGAAAAAATATCATCAGGCTGAAGAGCAGGAGGACTATGACCAGGCTGCTCAGGCTGCTCCTATTCTCAATGTCGCCAGGAAGAATCTCCAGGAAATAAACGTCAAAATCATGCAATATATCCCTTGCATGCTTGAGCGCAATCAATGTCAGGACCAGTGAGAGTATTCCCAGCACTGAAAAATACACTAAGTTGACATTCGGGTGGAATGCTATTATAAAAAATCTCCATATGAGGAAGCCTGTGCTTATGAGCAGTATGAAGCCGCTTAAGTAATATGCCAGGCTCCTTGCCTCTTTCAGGACAAGATCCTTATGAATCTTGTCTGATGAAAACTTGAAAGAGAGGCAGTGCAGATAGACCTGTATCTTCCTGAAAGCATTTTTCCAGGGGAATGCCTCTGAAAAGAAACGAAGCATCCTCGATTCATAATCCAGAATGAAGGACATGAATATGGTTGATAATAATATAAGTGATGCTGTGATGGTGACGAGATCCACCCCGACCTGAAGGTTTTTGGACTGGTTTGCTATAAGGAGCGAGAACTCTCCGACAGATACCATAGATATCCCGCTAAATAGTGCACTTCTGGCTGAAAAATTGCCAAAAAGGTATGTCCCTAGCATCAGCAGCAGCATATGTGTCGATACAATTATCAGGAAAAATACCATGATGGGAAACGCATTGCTAGCTATGCCTGCAAACTTGACACTTGTACCCATTGAAAAAAAGAAAAGGGAGGTGAATGTCAGAAGGAAAGGGTGTATCGCTTTTTCAAAGAGCTTTGCCTGCGGGAGAGAAGCGACTATGTTCCCTGCCAGGAATGCCCCTACTGTAGGTGATAATTTAAGGAGGAAAGAGATGTACACAAACAAGCTGCAGATGCTGATAGACAAGAAGGTTACTGTCTCTTCTGCACTGTATTTCAGCATCCACGAGACAACTGGCCTGACAAACCTCAGTATGACACTATAGGCAAGAAATAGCAGGAGGAAAGAAACTGCGAGATTAGTTATTATGCTCATGTTCTGGATATCCTGTGACTGGTTGAGCCCCGTAAAGAAATTCAGAAGGAATATCCCGAAGATGTCCTCTATTATCAGGATCGCCACAAGGAAGGGTATCTCTTCCCGTTTTGCCATGCCCTTCTGCTCCAGGACCTTAAGGAAGATGACTGTACTGGTTATGGAAAGGATCGCGCCCATGAAGATGCTTGCAATGTTTGAGAATCCAAGGAGATGCGATACAAGGTATCCCACTACAAAGGTGCCTCCAATCTTCAGCAGCCCGACAGCAAGCGCAGGAAGCCCGAACCTGAAAAGCTTATCCAGGTTGAACTCTATCCCGACCGTGAACATGAGGAGTATTGCCCCGACTTCAGTGACGATAGAGAGTATGTCCCGGTTCTGGACAAGGCCGGTATTGCCTGCTATCGCGCCGACAATAATCAGCCCAAGCACATAAGGCTTGTTGAACCTGACAGCAAGGACTCCGCTAAGCATGGAAAGCAGGATGATGATGCCAAGCTCTGTCGGAAACTGCATATAAAACAACAAGAGAAAAAGATTTAAAGGTTCTTCTCTTGTTGTTTTA
>JAAXVZ010000154.1 GCA_013335235.1 Nanobdellota archaeon
CTGTGGCATGATGAGCAAGTGACGCTGACATATGTGGCAAAATAGTTGTTCTCTAGTTTCCATTTATCTTCCTGCCCAAAAGGGTCATGGCAATACATGCAGCTGCCAAACAGGTTATTCTGCCTGGCAACCGCTTCATTTAGGATATGGTCTTTCACTTAGTATCACTTTTCACCTTGGTGCTATTTTGCAGAGCGCTGCAATTCTTCTCTCAATCAGAACTCTAGAGATTCCCTCTGCTTCTTCCTTTCGGGTGAAGTAGGTTATCCTCATCAGGATTTAATGAATCAAAGAGCTGCTTTTATACTTTATGCACAATTCTTGGATGGAATCTTTATATATAACTTAAAAGGACCGGAAGTTATGTACTCAGGTCAGCACGTTTATACTGTGGATGAAAAAAGGCGGATCAGTTGCCCTTATAATATCACTTTTGTACATGACTTGAGGACAGAATGGCTCGGCGAATTGACGTTTCCTTTTGTGAAGATATATCCGACAGGTATTGCAGAAACCAAGCCTAGGATCATGCTTCCGAGCGGATTTGCACAAAAAGGCGACTCAGTAATGCTTTTAGGCAATGGAGAGCATCTTGAAGTATGGAATGCAATTGATTATGGAGTGATGTCACAATTGCTTGAACCTGGATATCTACAGTTATTGAAGAAGGCACAGGAACAGATAGCATCATCTTCTTTTGAGAGCATGCTTGGCCAGAAAGACAGATATCTCCATGGGCCAGCAAAAGAGCGCCAGGAGTTCTATATCACCTTGCAGTTTATGCTAAATCGTGTCTCGCCAGAGCAGAAGGATACTCTTGTTGCGCTCATAGAAGAGACAAGGCATCCGGCAAAAGCTTGATGCTGTTCAAGTGGATATCCGCAATGCTATGGTCTTGACATAGTGTCATCTTATCTGGGATAGATATAGCTAGCATGCCTGCGGATTTTGCAGCACTCAGTCCAAAAACAGCATCCTCAATAACACAGCATTGTTCAGGTGGAATCTTTATCATCTCTGCTGCCTTGAGAAATATCTCTGGGTCAGGTTTTGCCCTTTTGACTTCATTTCCACCGATCACAAAGTCAAAATAATCAGTCAGGCCATGTGTGACTATCGTATATGCGGCGCCTTCTTTATCTGCGCCTGTTGCGAGAGCTATCTTGTACTTTGGCTTCAGTATCTTTAATGTATCAATGACACCTGGCTTCAATTTTACAGAATCCCTGCGTTTCATGTATTCACCATAGAGCAGCGCATATAGCTCATTGATGTCCGCTTTCACCTTATACTTCTCAAGGAAATACTCAGTGAAATGCTTTCCGCTCTCTCCAAGCCTTGATGCAAACTCTTTTTCGTCAATTTTCACATGGTATCTTTTTTCAAATACCTCTTGCCAGTTCTCAAAATGGAAATGGTTGCTGTCTATTATGACGCCGTCCATATCAAATATTATGCCTTTGATCATGATAACCATTCCTTTATAGCTTTATAATCATCTGCGATAAAATCAGCTCCAGCCAGCTCTTCTCTTCCAAAAGTCGTTGTTATGCCAATCACGCTTGCGCCTGCGGCTTTTGCAGCAGAGACACCAAATGAAGTATCCTCAATCACAATACAAGAGCTGGCAGGCACCCCCAGCTTCTTGATAGCAAGGAGATATGCTTCAGGGTCTGGCTTCGTCCTTGCGACATCTTCTCTTGCAAGATAGAACTCAAAACCAGTGAGGTTCCATCTTTTCATAGCGAATATCAGATTATCTCGCGTTGTGCTTGACGCAATGGCTTTTGGCACCTTCACTCCAGATATGAATTCTAGGGCTCCAGGCAATGGTTTAACATGCTTAGGGAACAACCTCCTGTAAATCATGTCTTTCTCAAGCACTAGTGGAGCTATCTCGCTATGGTAATCATATCTCTTGAGGATCTCCTTTATGACACTGAATGCGCCTATCCCATATATATCCAGGAATTCCTGCTTCGATAACTGTATCCCTATCCTCCCGAAGACTTCCTTGAAAGCAAGGTAATGCGCGACAAAAGAGTCTGCTATGACTCCGTCAAAGTCAAATATGATAGCTTTAATAGATGGATTTGCCATTCGAAAATAAAATAAAAAATTATTCCTCTTCCTCATCACCCAAGAGTATCTTCATCATCTCGGCGAATGCCGGCCTTGTGATGAATACACCATTAGTGACTCCGATGATTGTTGTTATCGCGAAACCCTTAAGGAGACCAGCACCTGCGAATAGAAGCGGTATCATCGATGCGACAGTCGCAGCATATGAAGCTACGACGATGAAGAAAGCATTCTTGATCTTCTGCCTCCAAGTCAGATATTTTTTCTTCTCTTCTTTTTCGCCGCCAAGTATCTCATCGGTTATGACAATCTGGTCATCTACGCCTGTTCCGATGGCGACAATAATGCCTGCGATTCCTGCGATATCCAGGTTCTGCTTCAAGAGTGCGGCAATCCCTAGGATCAACAGGATCTCAGAGGTGATAACTGTGATGATTGGGATTGCGACCTTTATCTTCCTATATCTTAGGAAGACTATCAGTGTAACTGCAATCTCAGATATTATCGCGATCCAGATGGCGTTGATTAAAAATTCTTTTCCGAGCGATGGCGATAAAGTGTCAGTCTTTATGACATTCAGTTTCACAGGAAGGCTGCCAGTAATCATGATTGTCTGAAGCCTCTTCATGTTCTTCTGCATGTCAATCAGTGCTTCCTGCTGTGTCCTTCCAGAGCCAGAACCTGATATTGCGATCTCTGTCACAGCTGATCCCTTTAGCTCTGAACCGATCCTCAATGAATCGACTAAGTTATCATCAAGGTAAAGGTCTATGTTCTCGGATAAGTATGCCTGGTCGAAACTGTCATATACCACCTGGAGGCGGCCTGTAGCATTGGCTTGCCTGTTAGCTGCTTCCTGGGTCAGCTTGATCGAGAAGTGGAACCTGCATCCGATACTGCCATCTCCGGAATCCCTGCAGCCATACTGCGGGTCGACTCCAGAACATTCAGCTGTCCTGCAGACATAGGTTATGTCCCTTCCACCTATAAACACAGTCTCATTCGATATCTTTGCTTCGAACTTTCCCTGCTTTGCGATGAGTTCTTTTACTTCCTCTTCATTTGCGCCTGCAATCTCGACGACAATGAACTGGCTTCCTGAAAGGTCTGTCGCAGTCCTGATGACTGTGTCAGACAGGCCGAACAGGTTCAGCCTCTCCTGCATATTCTTGATCACAAGATCCATGTCTTCCTTAGAGACTTTCTTTTCAGGCTCGAGAACAACTCTTGTTCCTCCCTGAAGGTCGAGTCCGAGTATTATGTTGCTCTTTGGGGCATCATATACTCTCAGGCCAAGCTCAGCAGGATTTTTATAATAGACTGAATAAGGTTTCTTTTCAGATGAGATACCAAGTTTAAGCTTCTCAGTGACAAATGTTATGGATGTGTTCTCTGGTAATGTTGAGATTATCCTCTCGTAATCAGAGAGGTCTTTTACAGGTTGTCTGTTTATCTCGACAATCCTTTCCCTGTTCATAGGAAGCTCTGAAGGGAGGGGTGATATCAAGCCTGCGCTATGGCTTGAGCTATTTGCGATGACTGTCCTTATTGCGACACCATTGTTGAATGGGTCAGGATGTATCGCAAGCAACGTGCATACAAAAAAAATCAGGTATATCCATATCCTGAAATTGGAGAAGATCTTTTTTGCTTTCATCTTCTCACCTCCTTCCTCTCAAGATATAATCTTAGCAGGGACACGTTCCCTACCCAAGTAGTGAGGATATCTATAAACAATCCGACAATCAATATCAGCATGATCTGCTTCAAGGTGATATTATTGGTGAGGAAGTAGGAGACACCTGTTGCAGCAATCCCTGCTGCAGACATGGTAAGCCCTGTTTTCATTGCATGGAAAAGCGCAGAGAACTTGTCATCTGGCTTATCCTTCAAGAGCTTTGTTGAAAGCAGGATGCTGGTGTCTATAGAATAGCCGATCAGCATGAGATAGGCTGCAATCCCTCCGGCAGTCAACCTGACCTGGAATAGATTCATAATCGCGATTGTGATGACTATATCCAGGAATGCAGATAAGAGAGCAGCGCCTGTTGCGTAGATGTTCCTGAAATAAAAATGGAAGACAAGCCCCATTCCAAGGAATGCGAAAATCAATGCTATGAACGTCTCTTTGAAGAAGCTGTCCCCAAGGGATGAACCCATCGTCTCAGTGCTATACTCATTCTTGCCGAGAGGGCCAAGCTTCTCTTGTATTGCAGCC
>JAAXVZ010000155.1 GCA_013335235.1 Nanobdellota archaeon
AAACACACCTGTATATATCAAGCGGATTGATTATGATAATCTAGAAGGAGTTATTGCCCATGAGCTAGGGCATAAGATTGCCTGGAGGGACACTCAATTGGTTTATGAATGGCTTCTTTTGTTCCCTTTGCGCAGGGAAGGCATGAGGTTCTCATTGTCTGATGCCTCCTTTGAAAAGCAGATTACCAATCAAGGAGCATTCGATGCATACTCTGCTTTTAATGCGATTATAGATAGGCCGGAAAAACCTGTGCCTATCCGTGACCAGATTTCACAGCTTACTATTGGCAAGGGTTATCTTCAGCAGTCTGTCTCAAACAGCCGCTTGAGGGTTACAAAATACACACCACATGGAGCGGAGGATATTACTGGCACATTTAAGACACTGGCAGCCACTGTATCAGGGTTTCCTAAAGCATTGGTTGCCCAGCTTTCAGAGATTGTTCTCTTGCCAAACCTGTCGGGTGATGGCCTGGTTACATTCCCCAGATTAGATGAAATGGGTCACAGCGAGACTTTCATAAAGGCGTTTTATACTGTCTGCGAGGATATATCGCAGTCGATATATTATGCGTTCGGAGCTACATATCATCCTGACGAATTCAAGGGCGCTATTGCTCAGATTAACTTAAATCCTTTATCAAGAAAGCGCATAGATGTCCTTAATGATTATGGCCTTATAAGAAAAGATATGTATGCCAAGCTTATAGGGCAACCATATCAAAGGAGCATAAAAGAGGCAGCTATGCAGGCAATGGGCGTGCCTTACTGGTCAACTACCTAATTATACACGATCTTCAGCAGATCCGCTTTAGTGACTATCCCTATCAGTTCACCCTTATCTTCGACCAATACAAATGGGAAATGCTTCAGGAGATTCCCCACAACGCCCTGTGAGGTAGATGGCGGCACTATTGGCGGAGAGGATTCCATTATATCCCCTACTTTCATGTTCTGGGTGTCGCCATCAAGGATTTTATCAAGGAGTCCTGTCTCTGAGATGAATCCAATCACTTTCTTGTGTTTCATCACAGGCATCTGCGATATGTTTTTCTTCTTCATCCGGAGTATCGCATCCTTTAATTGGTCTGTAGCCTTTGCAGAGATTATCTTGACATGCATCAGATCCCTTGCAGTCATATCATTATCCCTATCAAGTGAAGAGAGAGTCTCGAAGAGCTTCTTTGCGTTGCTGTATGACGGATCCAGTTTCCCTGACTCGACCTTCGCAATCAATGATTGAGAAACACCAGCCCTCTGCGATAGCTGTGACTGAGTCAGCCCTAATTTTTTCCTAAGTTTCTTCAGCTCAGATATCTCTTCCATGGAAATGGAAAAGCGCAGTCTGTTTTTAATGTTTTGCATGCTTTTTATTCCAGCCTCTTCTCATCTGTAATGTCAGATGCAACATCCGGATTATTCTTATGGGAATTTTATTTTCAGCAAGCTTTAAAAGGCTGGCAGAATGCATTTTACCTGGAGGGATAACATGATTAACAGGAAAGGAAATTTCTTATTTACCTCAGAGAGCGTAACTGAGGGGCACCCAGACAAGATCTGCGACCAGGTGAGCGATGCGCTCCTTGACGCTATGATAAAAGACGATCCAACAGCAAGGGTCGCTATCGAATGCCTGACAAAGACAGGCAGCATAATGATCGGCGGGGAAGTCACGACAAAGACATATGTGGAGATACAGGATGTCGCAAGAAGCGTAGTCAAGAAGATCGGCTACACAAAGCCGCATTATGGTTTCGAGGCTGACGCAATCGGCGTCTGGGTAAACATCTCAAAGCAGAGCCCTGACATTGCGCAAGGCGTTGACACATCTCATGAGCATGAGCAAGGCGCAGGCGACCAGGGCATGATGTTCGGCTTTGCGACAAACGAGACAAAAGAGCTTATGCCGCTGACAATCCACCTGGCTCACAAGCTTGCGCATAAGCTTGCAGCAGTCAGGAAGGATAATACGCTTCCTTACCTTAGGCCTGACGGAAAGTCACAGGTGACTGTAGAATATGTTAATGGCCAGCCAAAGAGAGTCCATACAGTAGTCATCGCAGCGCAGCATGATGATGATGTCTCCTTGGATAAGATCAGGGCAGACATAACTGAGAAGGTCATCAAGCCAGTATGCGCAGGCCTCCTGGATGAGAAGACAAAGATATTTGTAAATGGCACTGGAAAGTTTGTCATCGGCGGGCCAGTCGGAGATGCAGGCTGCACAGGAAGGAAGATCATTGTTGATACTTACGGCGGTGTCGGAAGGCATGGCGGCGGAGCATTCTCAGGCAAAGACCCGTCGAAAGTCGATAGGTCTGGAGCATACTTTGGAAGGTATGTCGCAAAGAACATCGTTGCGGCAGGCCTTGCAGATGTCTGTGAGATCCAGGTGGCTTATTGCATTGGCGTAGCGCAGCCTGTCTCAGTGCTTGTGGACACTTTCGGAACAAGCAAAATCCCTGAAGTCAGGATTGAGGAGCTAGTTAAAGAGCACTTTGATTTCAGGCCGGCATCCATAATAAAGAAATTGGACCTGAGAAGGCCGATCTACCAGAAGACTGCAGCCTATGGCCACTTCGGAAGGGACGACCCAGACTTCACATGGGAAAAGACAGATATGGCGCAGCTATTGAAGAAAGAGGCTGGGCTTTAATTTTTTCTTACTTGTTTTTCGTGCATTAGTAAATAAGCGCATGAATCTTCTATGAAATGTTTATATATAACTACTCTTGTGTAGTAATTATGGTTGAGGAATTGGTGAATGATATTGTTGTTCATTTAAATAAAGTCATGCGAAAATTGGATTGTGGCACATTCAAAGAGTTCCCTTCAGAAAAACTTCATTCAGTAGATATGATAAAAGATGGTGTTAGAACTCCTTGGGAGGAAAGGTTATCGCCGACTGCAGATCCTAACAACTTGCAGAAGGTTATGCACTGGTATGCATTAAAATCAATTTTTAATGACAACAATGCGCTTTTGCATACAAATTTTAATTTTTATGCAATGGAAAACCACATTAGGTTAGTGGATTCATATTTTGGCAAATATGGATTGTCTTTTTATGAAAAATCAAGCAATATGGCAATATATCCTGATACTCCTTTCGGTATATACCTTGATGGGTACCTACCTGTGGTTGTTAAGGAGAAACGAGAACATGGTTTACTGCTGAAAGTTATTTTTCAGAACAGCTTGATTGAACAAGTGCAATATGAAATAAAGAGTCAGACCATGCCAATGGAAGTGCCTTTTATCATGTTGTCAAAAGAATATATCCCTACGTCACATGATCATTTTGATGTATATTTCGCGTTGATGGCACCTAATAGGTTTGCATTGTCTCTAAGTTAGTTGGATTTATCATTTTATGCTCCTTATCAATATACTATCCTTCTTTGTCTGAGCAATCTTTCTATACCTGGCAAGACTTTACTTGGGGAACATTGCCTTATCCCATATAAGCATAGGTAAGATGTAAAGAACAAGAAATAAAAAAATAAGAAAAGACTTATAGTCTCCTCTTTGCAATGAACAATCCTGCTACAGCAAGGACACCTAGTGCGCCTAGTGTTCCAAACTCAGGGACCTGATTCTCTTCCTCTGGGTTTGATATGCAGAATCCTCTTACAGCGTCAACTTCAACTCTTGACTGCTGATTTGGGTTCACTACCTTAACATACCTGTACTTGACAGCATTGTTTGGCAGCTCAATATCTGCATCCTCGTCGCTGTTTACAGTTCCTGCTAGGAACCATGTGCTTAGGTCGTTTGAGACATAGACCTTTGCGTCCTCGTCGGAGTTGTCTCCGTAGAGCCTTACATCAAGGTTCATCCTGTCCCATACTTCTTCTCCTGCGCCCATATCCAATACAAGATATGAATCAGGGTGTGTTGCATATATCTCTGCATACTGATTGTCATCAGTGCCGACTGCCCTGTTAGGGTTAGTCACTGTTCCGCTTGTTGTGACAACACTGTTTGCGTATGCCTCAGAGTCGCTGCCTGCATAGTATGAACCATCAGGGCATGTGACATCTGGACCACAGTTGTGCATGCAGAATGTTGCCAAAGCGTTTGTGACTAGCACAGCCGCCAAAAGCATTACTGTCAATAGTTTCTTCATTTTTTTTCCTCCTATATAGGTTTTTGGTTGACTGAAAAAAACTACTTGATTATATAAATGTTGTGTTTAGTTACTATTACCTATTAATATATAAATTACCACAATATGATATCATTAGG
>JAAXVZ010000156.1 GCA_013335235.1 Nanobdellota archaeon
CTCTGGCAGCTATATTCATATCGCTGTATCTTATTGTCAATCGAGGAAAACTCCTGATCTGCCTCTGTATTATATGCATTGAGCTGTGATTTTGCGCTCTTAGCCTGCGCAATGATTGAAGAGACATAGTATGTCTCAGGATACGTGGTGACATTCAGTGATTCTGCCTGGCTCACAACATCATTTAGGGAGCCTGTGCTTGTCCTATAATAGGAATCCTTATTGCTCTGCAGCATTGCTTTTGAGGATTTGATATCTGCAAGATCCTGCTCCATGCTTGTGAGTTCTGTGCTAAGGTCATTTCTTGTCTGGGTAAGCTTAATTATTGAGTTGTCTGTCTTGACAGCGTATGTGTCAAGGACTGTGGAGACATCCTGCAGGCTCGACTTGAATAAGTCTATCCTTGTCCCTATCTGCGAGAAACCTCCAAGCATATCCTGCGCAATCTGTTGGCTTTTCTGCTCCTGGACAATATCTGCTGCTGCTTTTATCTTCTCTATTATCTCCCAAATGACTGGGTCACGGGTATTGTCATAATATATCTCCAGTGTCAGGACATCTGAAGCCTTTGTATCGATGCAGACATAGGTGTGATATTTCTCAAGCTCACCTAGGCAATGCTCCAATTTCCCGTACTCTGTGACATCAAGGAAGTCCAGGCCCTGCACAAGCATCTTCGATTCCGGGGAAGAGACTATGACTCCTGCTGAGACCCTATTCAATCCTTCAGGCGAGAAGCTGGAAAAGACAAGGCCGATGAGCAGCATAGGGAATATTACCAAAAGGAATATGCTTCTCCAATTCCTCATGAAGCCTTTGAGATTGGCCTTTATGAGTGCGATTGTCCTAATCATCAGTTCCCCTTTCCATATGCATATGAGAAAAGGCGCTCTGAAAACGCCTCAAGGCTCTTTTCCCCGCTAGCAGAGACTGAGCGCGCTATCTGCTCTGAATTATAGTATGTCCCATTCTCAACAAGCCCTAATTGGTTGCAGTGTGCCTGGATGTCAGATAGCATGTGGCTTGCAATGATGATGATCTTATCTTCTTTGGATAATTCTGTTAGGAGTTCCCATATGAAACTCTGCAGGCTGATGTCCAGTCCGTTGAACGGCTCATCCAGGATGATGAGCCTTGGGGAATGGATCAATGAGACAGCCAGATCTACTCTTTTCTGCATGCCGCCAGAGAGGTTTATGATCTTCTTGTTCCTATGATGTATCAGGTTCAGTCTGCGGAGCAAGAGATCAATCCTTATGCGGATCTCTTTGTCTTTCATCTTTGAAAGCTGGCCAAATGTCTCCAGGTTCTCCTCTACACTAAGCAAAGGGAAAAGGGAGTTCTGCTGCGGGCTATAGCCAAGATAATCATTTACCTGCACACGCCTTCCGTCTATATAGAGACTCATGCTGCCATGAGCTAGCTCCTTCTGGCCGAGGAGCGCCTTTATGATTGTGGATTTGCCGGATCCAGACCTGCCGAACAGCCCGAGCATATCATGCGTCTTCAGGGAAAAATTGATATTTGAGAGAGAGAACCTATCATAGTTGAGAGAGACACTTGTGACTTCAAGCTTCAGTTCCATACTGATAAAAGCCGCAAGGTGTGTTTAAATAATTTTCTTGCCAGAAGCCTGTTTTCTGCCGCGAATCTTGAAGCATGTGAAATCTATCTTTACCAGCAGATGCGAAAGCAGTATGAGCGCTCCGCATTTTATTGCCACAGACAACATGATCTTAATTCCCAGGTCAAGGAACAACCTGTCTGGAAGCATCGCTTTCATGAACGAGACTGCCGGGTCGAAGGCATAGTTAGACCTGAAAAAAACATCATGGAATATCTGGAAAGCTGTGTCAAATCCTGCTGCAGCGCAAATAATCATGAGAAGAAGCATTGCAGCCCCTGTTCCTAACCCCGCATACCTGAGTATCTGAGACAGGTCTGCTTTCCTAAATATCATGATGATACATGAGACCAATGAAAACAGGTAGAATATCCTAATCGTGATGAGAAGCCCACGCACATCCTTAAGGTGATCTGCCTCTGCATCCGTGAACTTGCCAGACAATGGCTCACCATACCTCAAGTAAGATAGCATCTCCTTTATGCCGTCTTGTGCAACAGTCCTGTCAAATAGGCCATAGACGCCGGTCTTCTCGAACTCCTTGTCATATATCGGCATGCTGTATGCGACCTCGAATATAGATGATGTTATTAGGAATACTCCCAGAAAAAATGCGTATGCCAGTGTCTCGTGCTTATGCATAGTAATATTTCCCTGAGCTCTTCTGCTCCCGGTCCTTATACGACTCTTCCTTGTTGATCCTCGGCCTGCCTGTCGCTTCCTCCCTCCTGAGGGTTATCGCAAGCTCTTTTAGTAGAGAGTTCATGCCCTTTTCCATCGGATATGGCCCTTGCGCCTTGCCATGCCTTGCAGGCTCTCCTGAAAAAACAAGCAACTTATCAGAAAGATAATCCAGGAATAATAGGTCGTGATCAACGATGAGCGCTGATATCTTCCGCATCTCGACAATGTGTGATATGACTTTAGAGATATTCAGCCTCTGTTCGACGTCAAGGTAAGCAGATGGCTCATCCAGCAGCACCAGGTCAGCTGGGACAGATAACGCAAGGCATATCGCCACCCTCTGCAATTCTCCTCCGGACAGTTCACATATCTTCTTCAACAATAAGGGCTTTATCTCAAGCGGCCTGATGAGCTCCACCTCATATTTCTGGAGCGCATCCTGCAATAGCACCATGACCATGTCTTCAGAAGTGCTGTCAAGATACTGCGGCTTATATGATACCTTGACTTTCAGGTCAAGTTCTGCATCATCCGGCCTGTCCACCCCTGCAAGGATCTTGACGAAGCTTGTCTTCCCAATGCCATTCTCTCCCAATATACCCACTTTCTCATTTGTCTTGAGCTCGCCTGCATCAGCCTCCAGCCTGAAATCACCGTATTTTTTCGAGAACCCAGGCCAGCTGGTCAGATTGTGTATCTCTGAGCTTTTCTCAGGGGCTTTTACATTGAAAAGTATCTTTGAATCCCTGAACCGTATATTCTCTTCTCTCAGGAAGCCCTCAAGATAGGTATTGATACCGTTCTTTGTCGGTCTCATCTGGGAGACTATGCCGTATGCGCCCTTGCTGCCGTACATGATGTGGACATAATCTGTCATATAATCCAGTGCGATGAGGTCGTGCTCGATAACCAGGACTGCCTTGTCCTGGCCAGGAAGTTCTCTTATGGCCTTTGCTACTCTGAGCCTCTGCTTTATGTCCAGGTAACTGGTCACTTCATCAAATATGTACAGGTCTGCGTCCTTGAGGAATGTGGCTGCGCATGCGACACGCTGAAGCTCTCCTCCTGATATGTTCTTGATATCACGGTCCAGGAACTTTGTTAGCTCGAACTTCTCGCACATCTCATCCAGGAGGCCTTTTTCATCCACTTTTTTCAAAAGATCAATCACCTTGCCAGTGAATTGCTTAGGGATAGAATCGACATGCTGGGGCTTGTAAGCGACCTTTATGCTGCCCTTCTTGACTTTCTCAAAATATAGCTGGGCTTCTGTGCCCTTGAAGTAGTTGATGAGGTCCTGGGTTGAGGATTCCTTGTCTAAGATACCGAGGTTCGGCTTCAGGACATTTGCCAGTATCTTTATGGCTGTGCTCTTCCCGATGCCGTTCACTCCTATTATGCCCACGACTTTCCCGAATATAGGTATAGGCAAGCTGTAGAGCGCAAATTCATTTTTGCCGAACCTGTGGACTGGCTCCTTGTCTAGCGCCTCTGGCAGGTTTATTATCTTGATGGCCTCTGGCGCAGCATTAGAGCATATCCCGCATCCTATGCATGAGCTCTCATCTATCCTGAGTTTTGGCCCATCAAAATATATGCAATCAGTCCCTGCGCGGTTGACAGGGCAGAGGCTCTGGATATGCTTCTTCTTCTCCATATCCTTGATTTTAGTGTTGTCTACAACCGCTATGCGCTTGGCCATATCAAAAAGAAGTAAATCCTCTTATAAAAAGATTAGCCCAAACAAAGATATGAAATTCATAAATAATGAAAATGCCATGCGAATAGCTACACTAATTAACATCCGTAATAAGCAAGCAAGCTTACTATATCCTTGCATTTAAGTACAGAATATTACACCTTTCGCTGAATCGGGCATGCCAGAAATGCAAACATTTCTGAGCACCCTGAAAACTTTAGTTTTCATGGTTTCCAAACTATGCGAAAACGCAGAAACGTTTTCGAATATTCAAAAA
>JAAXVZ010000157.1 GCA_013335235.1 Nanobdellota archaeon
AGAGAGGATTCAGGCATTTCACGACCCACAGGAGCTTCTATGTCACAAAAGAAGACCATGATAGATTTGCAGAGGGTGAACTGGTCAGGTTCATGGACTGCCTGAATTTCAGGGTAGACGGAAAAAAATACCATTTCGACTCTCTGGAGCACGAGAAATTCAAGGGAAAAGGCAAGCAGATAATACAGTGGCTGCCGAAATCAGACAATCTCGTGAATGTCGAAGTCAGGATGCCTGACAACACCTACAGGAAAGGCCTTGCTGAGCCTGCAGTGAAGGACCTCCATATAGGAGACTCAGTGCAGTTCACGAGGTTCGGGTTCTGCAGGCTGGACGAGATAAAGGAAGACAAGCTTGTATTCTGGTTCACGACGCGCTAAAAGCGCTTTGTGCCATCGTGTAAAGTGTCGGCGCCTTCGCAAACAGACGCGTGACAGCATTCTTGGACGTGTAGGCTTTCCAGGCAGAGTCAAGCTTTGCCCTTGCCTCCTCTGCAGACAGGTTCTCTTCCATTGGGAGGTCAACTGCGCCTTTCTCTCCCTTCCTTCCAAATAGGCTTGCGTAGCTGAACTCAAGCTTATGGATCCTTGCAAAATCCAGCACTGCGCCAAGAACTGCGACCCCATGCTGGATCCCTTCTTCATCATGGACCTTATTCCTCTGGACATAATCTTCAAGGGCATATGCATAGCCTGTCAGGTCACGCACATCAATCTCTCCTTTGAACTCAGAGGTGAGGGCTGCAGCGTACTGGATGTTCAAAGGCAGGGTCTTTTCACTATAGGCGCGAGATTCGATAAGGAAAGCATGGTAAAGAGTTGTCGCCCCCTTGAATAGATATAGATGCTCCCACTCATCTTTTCTTGGGGCAGCTGCGGCAGCAATAGATCTTGCAAGGCTGGCATGGACACCCTTATCGTAGTTATGCACCAGAAAGCCGCCAATCGATGTGTTCAGGCTCACTAGCGCTTCAAGCGCTCTAGGACCAAGCTGATATCCTCCGTCTTGCCCTGGATAAACCTCTGCCGCATATAAGTGTCTTACCCATCCCTGTGCATCTGCCGGAAGCATCCCTACTTGGTTAGTCTCTCTTCCTGAAAGAATCACTGCTGCAGCTTTCATGAAGCTTGTATCATCATTCCTATATACCTGTGTCTCTGCATGACAGCTCTCAAAAGTGTGCGATAAATCTACAATGTCTTTTGGTGTGTACTTCCCTTTCTTTTCTATAGTGAAATTTTTCTGTGCCATTTCCCACAGCTCAACTAGCTCGCCATCAGACACTGTTGGGTATTTTGGACCTGTTTCTCTAAAGAATTTTGCTGCACTTGGAGTTAGATCTCTTGCCATTTAAGAGTGAAGACTTATATTTTTTATATAAAAACATTTCCTATAAGGTTATGTACCTCATCACAAAGTCCCAGGTGAAAGCCATAGTCGGAGACATCAACATCAGCGAGGATTTCTTCCCTGCACTCAACCAGGAGGTGGAGCATATCATAAAGAAAGCCCTTGAAAGGGCGAAACAGAATGGCCGTCGTACGTTAATGGCAAGGGATATCTAACCATATATCTGGTTCGCTCTTGTATGATAATGATTCATATTGTTAATGAAGTGTGCACCTATTTGCTCTTGCGAAGGGAAAGGACCATCTGATTTTTCCATCAATACCGCTGCTGCAATTGCGGCTAGACCTTTTGTCTGTTTAATCGCCTGATAAGAATTCACAATAAAGACAGCTAGAGCACCTCGCACAGCAAGGACAGTATCATGATAGCTTATAAAATCTTCTTTAGTTGGGAAAAGTGTCTTGTAAATATCAACTCTTGCGCGTATAGAAAATGCAGGAAGTTCATCAGTTTTAAGCATATTTATTTGGTTAAACCTTTTAGCCACTTCCATTACTACACACTTAAAATATGAATCTTCTATATCTCTATGCGAAAGCATCATTCTTGCAAAATCATTTAAATTCAGATTACTAGGGGAAGAGAACAATTCACCAATTTTACTATTTGCAAACATATTGATTATGGGTTTGTCTGAGCCTTTGCCTGCAAACTTGCCTGATTGTAGAAACGCATAATTTGGGTTAAATATCTTATATGGCTCCCATTCTGCGTGCTGATTCATTTTCTTTTCAGATTCATCAAAAATGCCATATAACGTAAAGTTTATGGCTGTAGGAGTTCTATCAGGCCTAGCCATGATAGCCTGGGATGTAGCCAAATCCAAGCTAGATGCCCTGAATCCATAATCTAACGTCCTCAATTGAAACACTTCCAGAAACGCCTGATCGTCTTTATGAAGATTTGGTCCTGCAACTTCCGCCAGCTTTTTCATTAAGGTATCTTTAGATTGTACTTCTTTCTCTTGAAGATGATTTGTCAATCTGGATTGAGTGCCTAATATCTGATCGAGGGTTGCCATAATGCGCATCTGACAGAAGAACTTATATATAAATTACCACTAATTAGTAATTACTTAAAAAGAGAAAAAGTTAACCTGTTAACTATATAGCAGCCTTAGACGTCCCTGAGTGCTCAGCGTCCAACCTCTCGATACGCCTTAAAAGCAATTCACACCTGCGGATCTTCTCAGTTATTTCGTCAAGTTTTTTCTTTTTAGTGCGCTTGGACCTTTTCATCTCCGTGAACTGCTGCTTAAGCTTCTTTAGCTTGACTTCAAGAGGCATATATTTATTCTTAGAATAAAAGACGTCTATCTTCTTCTCGATTTCCTGCTTCCTCTCTTCAGAGAGTGTAATTATCCTGTCCTCAAACTCTTTTGTCCTTGCGTGACCGGCATCCCTTATCTGCTGAGCAAGATCCTCCTTTCTCATCGCCCTCTCATGGCGAAGGCAAGCCTGGACAAGATATTTAAAAAATACTTTTACTCTTTCAGGCTCATATTCCTCTTCTAGCTCTACCATGTTATATCTTGAAACTGAATGCTTTCTTCCTCTCTTCCTCTCTTGGAAGGTTGTATGTGGGAAGTGGCTTAGCCTCTATGCCCTGAGACATCATGTTGCCAGGTGACATTACATTCTGGTCCCTTTGCGGCATCTGCGGCTGTATAGGCATCATAGGCTGCTGATAGCTTGGTCTTGCCGGCTGGGCTGAAGACCTCTGCAATTCCTCTATCATGTCTGCAATAGCGACAATTCCCTTTGCAATCTTCTCGTTCTGGGTCTCTATCTTATCAAGCCTGTCCAGTATCTTGTCAAGCCTCTGGCTGACCAGGACTGCGTCGTGCGTGTCCATCTTCATGTCAGCTGAAGCCTCCTTGAAGATTTTCATCATGGTGCCCATCGACCTTGAGAGAGACTCGACTGATTCCCGCAGATTGTCCTTGTCGTTTTCAGGCTCAGGCATCCTTCTCTTCAGGAAATCCAGATCCTTTTTCATATTTTCCATGGAATTAGGGAGCAAGCTATCCTCGTTCATGATATCACCGGCTAAGAATTATACTTGAGGCTATTTAAAGCTTACGATTGAGAAAAACTCAATTTTTCTTAAGTCTCGCAACAAAGAACCCTTCAGTATCATTATCCTGCGGCCATAATCTCATGCATTTCCTGACCTCAGGATTGAATTTTTTCCCCTCAAACTCAAGGATTGCTGGACTCCTATTGATATCCATATGGATTTCTTCCAGTTGCATATCTGGGAAGGCTGCAAGGAAATCTGAGATGACACCTTCATCTTCAATAGGCTCGTTAGAGCAGGTCGAGTAGACAATGACACCGCCTGGTCTCAATGCTTCATATGCAGTCGCAAGCAGATGGCCTTGGGTCACAGATAATCTCTCTATCATCTTTGCATTCCAGATCATCAAGGTCTTCGGGCTCTTCCTTATCGTGCCTGTGCCTGAGCATGGCGCGTCTACAAGTATCTTATCGAAAAGTATCCCCTTCTTTCCGAACCACTGGCCATACATCTTGGTCAATATCGCAATCGTGATTCCCATCCTCTGGATGTTCAAGCCAAGAGGCTTCATCCTGTCTCCTGTGAAGTCGTTCGAGACAAGGATTCCACGGTTTTCCATCATCTGGCATATCTGCGTCGACTTGCTGCCAGGCGAAGCGCACATGTCCAAGACAATCTCTCCTGGCTCTGGAGCAAGCGCCAGAGGCGGGACCATAGACGCAGCTTCCTGGACATAGATATAGCCTAGGGCATGCTCTATCGTGTTTCCTATATCCAATCTTCCTTCCTTA
>JAAXVZ010000158.1 GCA_013335235.1 Nanobdellota archaeon
CTGGTATACAGGAGACGAACATAACGAATTCGGTCACATAAGTGAAGAACCTTTCAACCGAAGGCTAATGATTGAAAAGCGAATGAAGAAGCTTGACCTAGTCGAAAAAGAAGTGCCCCTCGAAGAAAAACTGAACTTCTTCGGAGACCAAGATTCCGAAAACATCGTGCTAAGCTGGGGTTCACCGAAAGGAGCCATAATCGAATCACTTAACCAGTTAAAAAGCCCAACCATTTATAAAAAAAGAATGAGTCAATATTTAATTTTATTTATAAAGCGTTTCCTTTTTCAGAGATGTATATGTCCCAAAAAAAAGTAGCCCCGCCAGGATTCGAACCTGGGTCCCAGCCTTTCTTCCTCTGGAAGATGCTCGGGTGAGCATTTTCCGATTTGTCCAGAGGGCTAGATGATTGGCCACTACACTACAGGGCTATTGTCTTCAAACGTTGTTTTTCAGTGCGATTGAGCGTTAGCGAAACGCACTTGTTTTATCCTCTGTTTTGGCTAAAACAGAGAGTTAGTTAAAAATCTTTTGATACTTTACTGCTTTTGCGACACGGACGATGACAATTCCCGGCTTGTCTGTCTTCATTGTCCCTGTCACTTTCTGAGGGGAGATAACCTGTGCGCATACTTTGTCACTTGCAACAAACATTACATCTATACTAACCTGCGGTGGCACTGTGCCAAGCCTGCTCTTCCTCAGTTCCAGAGTATGGCACGGAGTCGGCTTCTCAACAACAAGACTATAGCTCAATAGGCCTTCGGCATATGTAATATTATATGTCCCGTCCTCCGGAAAGCTGTCACAGGCAAAAGTACAGGCACCATCCGAGTATTTCCAGCTTCCAATGCAGGCAGATGTGGCTGTATCCTTGTTCATGCTTGCGCAGCACGTGTCTCTTTCCCCCTCCTGCAGGTTTCCACAATCCTGGCAGGATACCAGGAATAAGACTGCAACCAGGCATACCTGCATGTATCTCATAGCAGAAAAAGAAAATAATGGAAAATAAATAATTACTGCTCAGAGTCTTTTTCAGTATCAGGCTCTTCAGATGCTTCTTCTGTCTCCTGTGACTGCGGCTTCTTCTCTTCAGACTCTTCTCCTTCTTCCTGCTTCTTGTCTTTCACTTTCCTTACAATCTTCTTTGCTGGAAGCGGTGTCTCAAGAGCAGACGGGTCCTTTTCCTCGCCAAAGAATTTTATCTCGACGTTCTTGACAGGGTATATCTTCGAGAGCTTGTCTTTCAGTTCTTTCTGCATTGAATACCTGATGACAAGGTTGAACATATCCTCGTAGTTCGTCTTGTTCACAAACGCGATTATCTCCTGCTTTGCTGTCGCCCTGACAGTATATTCAACAGTCCTTGTGACCTTGCTCCTTGTCAGTATGAATGGCTTGATCCTTGTCTTGACTCCATCAAGTGTCTTCACGACAAGAGAATCATCTATCCTTGTCATGTGTCTCCTTATATATCTCTTGATAGTCGCAGTGGAGAAAGAATAGCCTATGACCTTTGTCTCAAGCTTGCCTTCTTTATAATCGACAATCTCGAACTTCATGTCAGCGCTCTGGTTCTTCACATCGCCGGTGAGCTGCATAAGGTTGACTTGGACAGTCCTGCCTATTGCTGTCTGTGGGTCTTCAAGGAACGACTCTCCGATTGGCTTCTCTCCCATTGATTTTGGGGAGAATAATGGGAACCACTGTTTCTTCTTGACTTTTATTGCTGCTTTCGATGCTTTTTTCATTTCGCTTTTTGCCATGTGGCTGTGGACTCAGGGCTCATTTAAAAAGGTTTTGTCAGTAACCCTATTTTTCATTAAATATATGAATGCCTAGTTATTACACAAATAGATGTTAGACAAAGCCTTGTTCAGGAAGCACACAAAACTAATACTTTACCTGATGTCTCGTGAATATTTTTCGCAAAAAGAGGCAATAGCTTATAGCCTGGCAAACAATGAGTTCAAAGATAAGGATTCCTGGGAGAACAAAGGCCAGTTCAGGGATAAGCTCATATCGCTTGGTCTGCTGAAAAAATACAGCTATAAGGAATTCAGTAGGCTCTATCCTGCACACGCAGAGGATGCTTCAAAAGCATATGCCGGAAGCTACGAAAGGAAACGCGCTATGCTTGTTTTTGATAGTTTAAGATTACTGGAACTTATTGCACCTAGCCTTATGAAAACAAGAGCTAACTCGCCGGGCATTGAAGAGGTCCTTCCAATAAAGGAATATGCAAGCAAGTGCATATCCGACTATGACAGAGAGATGTCAATCAAGAGCTATCTTGATTCATTCATCTTAGGGTGCAGCATGCAGCGCATCCTGATATTTAGGAGCCAGAAGCTGATCGAGCTCCTCAAAGCGCTGTCATCAGACAAGGGGTATTTTGAAGAGGCTGAACTCAAAAATATGAATCCATATATTATGCTTGCAAGAGACATCTTCGAGGCAAGAATCAAATCATATTTAGAAGCAGTAGGTTAATCCTTCTACCTTCAGCTATATTTTAATATAACTTGTTTATACCGCTGTCGATGGATTTTCTCGCAAAAAGGTCATGGGAGACTTGCCATAATGGCTACATGAAATTCATATCCAGAGAGGCGGCTATAGGCTTGGTTGGTTTTTTCCATGCCTTGCCTGATTACCATGTAGAATATACCAGATACCATGTCCTTGGAAGGGAACGAGTCGAACAGTTCCAGAAGCTCTATGAAGAGTTCATAAAGCAAAACATCCTTAGCAAAGAGGAGTCATTTCTCTATTTCCCTATGTTTGGAGGCTTACCTCTTGATGCTACAGCAAGATATGCATTTCACTCCACAAAGGAGGTTGATCAGGTCTTGCCGACCATAAGTGAGGATAGGCATGCAACATATATCCGGGCCGACATAGTGACAGGCCATTTCTCAGATTTACCGCTGCTCTCTGACCAATCAATAGATGCTGGCATCCCTCCAGATCTGCCCTGTTTTACAGTAGAGACTCACATGCTTATGGGACAGTATTTTGTCGCTTTCAATAAATACGAACTAAAGGAACTACCAGAAGATGTGCTTGGATTAGTAAAATCTCAGCTGGCCAAGGCCTAATCTATATATCCAGATTAGTCACGTTCTTTGCATTTTCGTAGATGAATTTCTTCCTGGGTTCTACTTCCTCGCCCATCAGGTCTGAGAAAGCTTTCTCTGCTTCTACCGCGTCTTCTATCTTGATCTTTTTCAGGTACCTGCGCTCAGGGTCCATTGTTGTCTCCCACAATTGCTCAGGGTTCATTTCTCCAAGACCTTTGTATCTTTGAATTACAGTTCCTTGCATCCCTATCTCTGCAACAAGCGCATCTTTCTTTGCGTCATTCTGCACATACCATTTTTGTTTTCCCTTTTTCACAAGGTATAATGGCGGCATCGCCAGATATATATGGCCTTGCTCAATCAAGGGTTTCATATACCTGAAAAAGAAAGTCAATAGCAGGATTGAGATATGGGAGCCGTCGACATCGCTATCTGTCATTATTATCACTTTATGATACCTGAGCTTTGCTACATCAAATTCTTCTTCGATGCCGACACCGAGCGCAGTTATGAGATTCACTATCTCCTGGCTTTTCAGGACTTTCGCTAACCTTGCTTTCTCGACATTGAGTATCTTTCCTCTGAGAGGCAATATAGCCTGGTATTCTCTCTTCCTAGCCTGTTTTGCTGAACCGCCGGCAGAATCTCCCTCTACAAAATATATCTCGCACTTCGACGGGTCTTTCTCTGAGCAGTCTGCGAGCTTGCCTGGAAGCGTCGAGCCTTCAAGCAAGGATTTTCGTCTCACAAGGTCCCTTGCCTTCCTTGCAGCTTCCCTGGCTTTCGCCGCAGAGATGATCTTCTCGACAATCAGTGTCGCGACCTTCGGGTTCTCTTCCAAGAACATGGAAAAAGCTTCCCAGACAGCGCTATCGACTATGCCCTTCACCAGGAGCGCAAGCCTTCAATGATTGTAGTTACCGACATTGATGATAACCGGCTTGCCAGGGCAGCCTGCCTGTTTACACCGGAATATGCAGCTAAAGAGGAAGTTAAGCTAATTTATGTCAATACCGGCAAGATGAATAATCCGGTTAAACATCTCAGGGAAATCACTGATGGAACAGGTTTCGATGATGTATTTGTCTTTGCACCAGTGAAAAGTGTTGTAGAACAGGGAGATGCAATTCTGGGCTTCGACGGTTGCCTGAATTTCTTTGCAGAT
>JAAXVZ010000159.1 GCA_013335235.1 Nanobdellota archaeon
TTTTTCTTTTTAGATTCCTATTATAACATACGAGGTTAGCAATTCAAACGCACAATAGAAAGGAACTATAAAAAAAAGCTCAACCACTTCTACAATTACCCTGCCTGTGCCTGCCGCAACATCGCTTTTTTGAATTGATACTCTCCCCTTCTTTAGGAACGCAATTTCCTCTTCCTTTTCCTGTTCTTGGACCTTTACCTTCAGGTCCGGTTCCGTCCTTATTTGGCATAGTATATACACCTCCATGTATCTTTATAGCCTTGCCATTAATCAGGGCATCTGCTATTTTTTTCCTAGCTTCTTTCAATATCCTATGAAATGTCGGCTGTGAAACCTCCATCTTCAATGCAGATTCTTCCTGCCCTAAATCCAATAGGTCTTTTAGCCTTACTGCTTCAAGCTCTTCTACATTAAGCTTCACTTCTTGAAGTGCATCCATTGCAACACCTCTTGGCTTAAAGTAGTCAAATCCAACCTCGTTTTGGACATATCTGCATCTTCTTGGCCTTGCCATTATGAATATATATTCATAATAAATATTTAAATCTATCGAAAAACTGTTCTTTATTCAGGAAAAATTTGATTTAGCCGCAGCCATATTGAGCATAATCGCCGACAGTTTCAGCAATGAACATGATAGTTTCAGGAATCATATAATATGGTTTCATCTTTATGTAACCTAGTGATTAAAGGTCACGGAGGAACAAAGATGAGCAAAAACATGATATTCGGCATTGGTGCCCTGTTCCTGATAAGCGTCATCTCACTTGGAGTGATGGCATACCAGGGAAACATGGACATAAAAGGCCCTAATTATAATACAGACGTACACGAACAGCTTGAGGCTGCGATAGAGGCAGTAGACTATGATTCCTGGATAAGCATCAGGCAGGAAAATAACCTTCCTACAAGAGGCAGGATATTCCAGGTCATAAACGCAGGGAACTTCGATAGATACGCAGAGCTGCATAACGCTGTGGAAGCTGGAGATATAGAGACTGCTGAACAGATAAGAGAGGAATTAGGTCTTGGGCAAGGCATGATGAGGAAATCTGGATCAAAAGGAACCGGCTGCCAAGGGCAATGCAGCATGCAAGGCAAAGGCGCTGGAACACAGGCAAAAGGAAACGGCCAAAGGATGCAGCAGTATATTGATGCAGACAATGACGGCGCCTGTGACAACTACGCTTTGCATCATGCAGCAAATTGATTTTATTTTTTTTATTTAATATATCTACAGTTTCTCTAGGAAATAACCATGATTACCCAAAATATTTAATACTCAACTATACTGCATAGCTGTAGGATGGATAACAAAAACAGAAAAGTGCTGGCTGCCCAGAAAAATGAGATAACAGAGCATCTGATATACAAAAAGCTCTCTGAAATGATAAAAGAGAAGAAGAACAAGGAGCTGCTGGAAAAAATATCAGATGATGAGCTGAAGCACTATAGGTATTGGAAGTCCATAACAGGCCAAGACACTGAACCTGACAGATTAAAGGTTATTTTTTTCACTGCTGTGTCATATGTTTTCGGGCTGTCTTTTGGCCTGAAGCTGATGGAGAACGGAGAGAAGCTTGCCCAGGACGCATATTCTGGTTTTGAGTATCCGAGCAGCAAGAACATAATGATGGATGAGCAGAAGCATGAGCGCGAGATACTCGGGATGCTGGAAGAGGAAAAGCTTGAGTATGCAAGCTCTATTGTCCTTGGGCTGAATGATGCCCTGGTCGAGCTGACAGGCGCGCTTGCCGGGTTCACGTTCGCGCTCCAGAACGGAAAGCTGATAGGAATAATTGGGTTGATAACAGGCGTTGCAGCTTCCATGTCTATGGCTGCATCTGGCTATCTATCATCAAAAGAAGAGGAAAATGACAAGGCACCTATAAAATCAGCAATATACACAGGTGTAGCTTATATAATTACAGTGTTCCTGCTTGTGCTCCCTTTTTTCCTTATCAGTAATGTCTTCCTGTCACTTGCGCTTACAATGTGCACAGCCCTATTGATAATATTCTCATATACGTTCTATATCGCAGTGGCCAAAGGATACACGTTCTGGCGAAGATTTATCGAGATGGGAATGATATCGCTGACAGTGGCCGGCATATCCTTCGGCCTGGGATTCCTGATAAAAGCCTATTTCGGTGTAGATATCTAAAGGTAAGCTAGAAAGAAAAAAAATGTTTATCTTTTTATCAATTCAATGTCTTCCTGGAGATTCTCAAGATCCTGTTCGTGCTTGACTTCATCTTCCATTATCTTCCTGATAAGGTTGAACGTGATTGGATCATTCCCCAGTTTGACTGTCTCAAGCATCTTATGGTAATATCCTATCGCACATCTCTCTCCCTTAATGTTCTGCTTCAATAGTGCGAGGACATGCGGGTCTTTTGGCGAGTCATAGCCGCAGCCAGAATTTGCCTTCCAATCATACGGGCTCAGAAGCGGTGTTCCGCCAAGCTGGACAATCCTCTCTGCCAGCATCCCTGCATGCTTGAATTCCTCTTCTGCGTGCTCTCTTAGTTCTGCCTCTACATTCGGCCTCATCGGTCCCTTGACAATCATGGATCCGACCCAATACTGGTAATAGTCTAGCCATTCATCTGCCAGCGCCTTGTTCAGCATGCTGACCAGCTTTTTTATGTCCATACCAACAATCTTCTTTCCTGCAGTTCCCATATTATCACCAAAGATGTGTAGCCTTAATGGGTATTTATATCTTTAGATAGCTTCAGCAAGAGGATTTCTGTGCCTGAATGCCCTGGCCATCCCCTTTGACTTATTGGCAAATAATATAAAGCAGTGCCTTATTTTAACTTGTTGTGGCGTCAGATATTCTGCTATCTCTAACAGGTTTTTGCCTAGTGATAATCATTGGATTCATCTCTGAGTCTATATTTGATAAGACACATATCCCTGATATCCTTATCCTGTTCCTGATAGGAATACTCATCGGCCCTATCCTGAAATGGGTAAGCCCTGACTCTTTTGTGGATTTTGCGCCTATATTTGTCACCCTGGCTTTGACACTGATACTTTTCTCAGGAGGGATCAATATAAAATTAGACGACCTGTTGAAGGGAGCGACTAAAGGCAGCATCCTGTCATTTGTCTATTTCCTGTCTTCTGTATTTATCGTCACCTCAGTCATGGTGTTCTTCAAGTACCCTATTGAATTAGGCATACTTCTTGGCACTATACTTGGCGGCACTTCATCCGCGGTCGTAATACCTGTCCTGAAATTGCTGAAGATTGATTCTGAAACATCAATTGTCCTTACCTTGGAATCCGCGCTTACAGATGTTTACTGCATTGTAGGCGCAATCACGATGCTCCAGATAATCAAGACCAGCACCTTGCAGGTCACAGATGTCCTGATAGACCTGTTTGCTGCATTCATCATTTCTTTTTTCATAGGCACGCTTTCAGCAGTCCTATGGAGCTACGCAAAAAAGAAGATACCTTCAATAGAGAAGGCGTATATGGTGTCGCTTGCGACGATTGTCCTGATATATATCGTAGGTGAGGCTCTCCAGGGGAATGGAGCAATCACGATACTCTCATTTTCTATCGCCCTTGGGAACATAAAGAAGATATTCACCTTCCTTGGAAAAGAGAACGAATATAACCTGACTCCATCTGAAAAGAACTTCTTTGCCGAGATCTCCTTTTTCCTTAAGGTGTTCTTCTTTGTATATCTAGGAATAATGATAGATTTCAGCGAGATATACCTGTTAATCATAGGGTTCATGATCGCTGTGCTGATTGCGCTAGTCCGGCCGTATATAGTGAAGCTGACCATAAAGAATCTAAATGAACTGACCATGAGAGAGAAGCATGTCATGAGCCTGATGACATCCCAGGGGCTGGCATCAGCAGCCTTGGTGCAGATAATCCTGATATCGCCTGAATTGAAGAAATATGCGCACGCTTCAGACCTTGCCCAGATAACCCTGTCTGTGATATTCTTCTCAATGCTATTCACGTCTGTCCTTGTCATGCTCACAGAAAAGAAGTATCCTGCTGATGCTGCACCTACCCCAGCAAAATCTTAGCAGCATGCAACATAATATCAGCCAGAGCCTAATTGTATAAATATTTAAACACATAAATATTTATTTTCAATACATGAAAAAAAAGATGCTTTTCCTGAAAGCCATCGCAGATGAGACCAGGCTATCTATAATAGAGTTCCTGAAGGACGCGGAACAATATTGCACGCACATTTTTCCCCG
>JAAXVZ010000160.1 GCA_013335235.1 Nanobdellota archaeon
GGTCCATGACATGATCCGAGGGAAGAAGGGAAGCTTCGATCGGATAATCTCCTCTGCCAAGTTCAGCCATGAATACTCATTGCTGCACAAGACCAGGACGACAGTTGCAGCAAATACAGTCATTTCAGGCCTCAACATAGATGACGCCCCAAGGATTGCAGAGCTTGTCAATAGCACACCTTATTTTGCTGTTGTCTGGTTCCAGGCTGTTGCGCCGGTCTTATATGGCAAGAGCAGGCTTGTCTCCAGGGGCAATGGAGAAAAGAGCTGGTTTGAGAATAGCGAATATGAAGATCTGTGGCCAAAGGACAAAAAAACCATTGTCGAGACATATAGCACTCTCATCAGGTATAGGGAATCAGGGTATAAGATGAACAACCAGGTTCACAGGCTCGAGATGCACAGGGATTATTTCCTAGATCCGCATGGAAAGCAGACAGGCGTGATGTGCACGGCATTCAAGGATTTGATAATAGAGACGACAGGTGATGTCTACCATTGCGCTATAAAGAATGAGAAGATAGGGAATATCCGGGCAGTGCCGATAGACAAGATATGGAATAGCGAGAAAAGCCATCATATGAAAAGGCAAGTCATACTCTGCCAGGAGTCATGCCATAACCTTCTTAACTGCGGCTTGCCTTCAGATATAAAAAAGGATAGCGGTGCTTTGAATAATGTTCGGCAAAGCATAAAAACACTGGATAATAGCTACAGCTGTGAGGAATAAGGATGCAGAACACGATTTTTTCAAGGATTTTCCCGCAGGGGAATAATAGCAAAGGGGACAAGTTCTATTTCTTCTCAGATGACCCTGCGATAGATTCAAGGATATCATGCAAGGATGAGGAGAATCTTGAGCGCAAATCCACCCTAGTCAGGCAGAGGCTTTCTTCTGGAGAGAAAGTCAACCTGGTCATCGCACTTTCAAGATACAATTTCTTTGCAGCCCATAAGATCGCGGCCATGTGCCTCAAACTCATCGGCGAAGACAGTGACATGTCCTGGATAAGGCTGAAGACAGAGCCCATGTCTGACCTCACAGACAATTTCTCGAACTATATCAAGGAGATGAAGTCTCACTTGCCGAAGGCAATCACAGTAGAGATGTATGACAAGGAGCTGCCAGCGATACTGCAGAAGTTTGAGGAGCTGTCTCTGAGCAAAGCTACAAGCGATAATGACCTCCTCCGCCTTCTGGGCGTCATAAGCGAGCATGCCTTCATAGGGCCAAGGGTCATGGTCATAGACCCGCATCACAGGTGCAACACCAACTGCACGCATTGCTGGGTCCATACACCTGGGGTCAAGCATTCTGACGAGTTCCTTAACCGTGTCTTTCCGATGGACAGGTTCAGGAGCATGATCGATGATGCCGCAGAGCTGAAGGTCGAGACGATAATACTCCAGGGAGATGGCGAGCCTCTCCTCCACCCGAACAGCCTTGAGATGCTGAAATACGCAAGGAAGAAAGGGCTTGACGCAAGGTTCTTCACCAACGGGATACTTCTTACAGAAGATATTGCAAAGCAGGTAGTGGATATAGGCGTCAAGGAGATATACTGCAGTTTCCCGGCTGGAAGCAGGGAGACATATAAGACAATAAATCCCATCCAGAAGCCAGAGACCTATGACAGGGTGAAACAGAACCTGAAGAAGCTGATGGAGATAAAGAAAGCATCAGGGAAGACTGACCCAAGGGTCATTGTGACCCATGTCATACACACACAGAACTGCCATGAGCTTGCCAAGATGGCAGAGGATGATGCTTTTGAGGGGGTCGATGCCGCACGTTTCTACCTTATAAGACTGGATGTCATGAACAAGTTCCTCCAGCTTTCAGAGCAGGACATAGAGAAAATAAAGCTGCAGGTCCCGAAGATCGAGAAGATACTCAAGGAAGGAAATGTGGAGTTTGTGGACAATATAAAATTCCAATTGGAGAACATGAATGTCAAAGATGGCTCATGGTCAAAGGATGTTTTCCTGACTAAAGGATGCACGATAGGCTGGTATTTCAACCTTGTCCCAGCCAAAGGCGACATCAGCTTCTGCTGCCATCTCAGGACTGTTGGCGACTTATCAAAAGAATCTTTCAAGGATATATGGACCTCTCCCAGGTATAGGAAGTGGAGGCGCCAGGGCAAATACATGAAAGATAATATGGATGTGAAGTTCCAGAACGGCCAGAAGCTTTTTGATGAGCACTGCACGCATTGCGACAACCACCAGATGCTGCTTGAGGTGCATGAGAAGCTCAAGAAATACGACTTGCTGAGGTATTACAAATGCTGAATCTGCTGCATGTAGGGAAAGACCGGATCCTGGACAAGCTTGCCCAGGCAAAGATCGCGGCAGGTATCATGGACAGGAAAGTGTACAACGGACCATGGGAAGTGCAGATAGACCTGACCAATACCTGCAACAATGATTGCATCGGTTGCTGGTGCCACTCGCCCCTTCTTGGGGAATTGGCCATGTCTCCTGAGCAGAAGAAGAAAAGACTGACATTTGATACAGCAAGGCAATTGATTGACGATTTGCATGCGATGGGCACACGCTATATATATTTTACAGGCGGCGGAGAACCTTTCATGCATCCGAACGCGCTTGAAGTCATCGAGTATGTGAAACACAAAGGCATGATAACAGACATGAGCACGAATTTCACGCTCATAAACGAGGAGAAGGCGCGCAGGCTGGTCAAAGCAGGCATGGACCATATGAATATCAGCCTCTGGGCAGGCTCAGGCTATTCTTACGCAGCGACCCATCCTAACAAGGAAGAGAAGGATTTTGACAGGCTCATCGCGATGCTGAGATACCTGGCAGACCAGAAAAGGAAGCTCGGGAGGAACAGGCCGCAGGTGCATATATATAATGTGATATCGACAAAGAACTACATGGATTTCGAGAACATGATTGAGATTGCGTACATCGCAAGGGTGAACGGGATCGATTTCACTCCGACCGATGTTGTCCCGGGAAAAACTGACAGCCTGATGCTTTCAAGAGAGCAGGCTGACGAGCTTCGGCAAAAAGTGGAAGCTGTCCCGAGCCTGATGCAGAAGATGGAGAAAAAATACCATCATAAGATAGATTTCAGGGGAAGGCAGCATTTCATCAGGAGGCTGTCTAACCTTGGCGTCTCTCACGGAGAGTATGACAGCAACATAATAGGGACAATGCCGTGCTACGCAGGCTACACCTTCCTCAGGATCCTCGCAGATGGCAATGTCAATAGCTGCCTTAAGTCTGTCAGGATACCTGTAGGCAATATAAATGAGAAAAGCATAAGGGATATCTGGCACGGAGCAAAGCAGGAAGAGTTCAGGAAACACACAATTGATTACGACCCTAAGAATCCCTATTTCGAGAACATAGGCAACGAGCACCAGAAAGGGAACGGCTGCTACCTGTGCTGTGACAATCTAGGTATAAACATGGCTGTGCATGGTTCTATGAAGAACATGGGCATGCTCAAGAAGACAGCTGCAAATATAGCGAAAAGGCTTTGAAGACAGTATAATGCTTGGGGGTGGGATTAATCAAGAAAAAGGCAATTGCACAGGTGCAGGTTTCAAAAAACAAGCTGGACCAGTCTGAGCTAGAGCTCCTGAGAAGGAAGCTGGAACTGGCAGAGCTCAAGCACACAAGGCAGGAACTGGAGATAGCAGAGCTGAAGCTCCTGCTGAAAGAATCAGAATCAAAACAGGCAGGACTCGAGGCCAGCTCTGAAAAACAGAAGTCCCTTGAATCTAAGCTGGAAGAGAAGGAATCCATCCTCCTCCGCCAGAAGCAGATCATCGGAAATTTCCGAGGCTCGGTAGTGTACCCCCTCTATGCTTTCACAAGCGCCTTCGGCAGGTCATCATTAGGCCAGGCTGTCAGGAAGATACTGCATAGATGATATCATGGCTGCAATAGGTATTGTGAAATTATCTGCGACAGAGTCCTGCTTTTTCAAGTGCAGGATGTGCAGCTCCTGGAAGATAATAGGTTCTGTGCTTGAGAACCCAGTCCCGGCCTATGAACGATTTTTCTCAGGATTGAAACCTTACAAAAGCAAGGATGCATCAGTAAATATCACCGGAGGAGAGCCTCTGATGAATAGAGATATCCCTTCCATCATAAGTGCAGCGTCGAGAAATGGATTCTTGGTTGACCTTAACACCAATGCCTATCTCCTTGATAAAAAAACG